>NZ_JBHXNW010000061.1:29389-53248 GCF_042717365.1 Streptomyces sp. NPDC058534 | reverse complement strand
TCCGGCGGGGCATGACACCCAGACACCAGCCGCACACCAGCCGGTGCCAGGTCATGAAGTACCCGCCCCCGACCCACCGGAAGAAGAAGACACCCCTCTCCCGAACGGCCGCAGGCGGCTCTCCCACAGAATCTGTCGGCAACGCACCCGCAACGCCGAGCGGACCGGCTTCCACCACCTGCACGCCACCCCAGTCCACCCCCTCACCCCGAGGATCGGACCATGGCAAGGTGACCGCACACGGCCACGCCGCGCCCGAAAAGCCTGGAACACTCGGGCAACCACAGAATTCTAGAGACGCTAGGCCCATGTCCCCGGCAACCCCGTCCGCACGCCAGGTCGAGCTGCTGGAGGCGGCCTACCGGTACGTCCTCACCCACGGCCTGGCCGACCTGTCGCTGCGCCCGCTGGCCGAGGCCATCGGCTCCAGCACCCGGGTGCTGATGTTCCTGTTCGGCAACAAGGACGGCCTGGTGCGGGCGTTGCTGGAACGGGCCCGCGCGGACGAACTGGCCTTCCTGGACCGCCTGCGGAGCACCGACCGGCCCGTCGGCCTGGTCCCGGCGGTCGAACACGTCTGGGCCTGGCTCTCCGCCGGCGAACACCGCGCCCTGCTCCGCCTCTGGGCCGAAGCCTACGCGCGCTCACTCGTCGAGCCCGAGGGCGCCTGGTCGGGCTTCGCCCGCGCCACGGTGCACGACTGGCTCGACGTCCTCGCCGCCTGCCAGCCGCAGCCCGAGCGGGACAGCGAAGACGGCGCCACCCGCCGCACTCTGGCCCTCGCGGTACTCCGCGGCGCCTTCCTCGACCTCCTCGCCACCGACGACGAGCCCCGAGTCGGCTCCGCGGTCCGCCGGCAGGCCGTCCTGTTGGGGGAGGGCGGCTGTTCCACTCCTACGTAATGGTGCGCAGCCACCTCGCGAGCGTCGCGAGGTCGACTTCGGTGAGCCCCTCGGCCGGATCGACGCGATGAAGCAGCGCAGGCCCGGGGTGGCAGGCGGCGACCCACTGGCGATCGATGCCGCCGATCTCGTCGTCGACCCAGACGAACGGCCGGCCGCCGGCCCACTCGACCAGGGCGCGGGTCTTCCAGTGCAGGCCCTGCGGGCCTTCCTCGCCCTCAGCGTCCGGCCACTGGACCACAGGCAGCGTGGGCAGACCGACACGCGGGCCGACGACGTCATTGGCCTCCGACATCCAGGTCGAGGCCCACACGAGGTCGCAGCCCAGGGCCAGGAGGCGCGTCCCGATCCCGGGCACGAGCCGGGTCAGCAGCGGGTTCCCGGTGTCCACGGCAGCGCCTTGTGGACGACCGGTCGGCGTTCCGAAGGGGATGAGTGGACCGTCGACATCGAGGAAGAGAAGAGGACGCTCCGCCGCACAGGTCACGGGACCACGGTAGCCTCCGGGCATGAGGCTGAGGATGAGCTCGCTACGTGGCTGTAGCCGATGAGTTCGGGCGTCGAAGGGAGTCCGGTACACGACACCCGATCCCTGGAGGCTGCCGCCATGGCTGAACTGGACATTCTGGAAACTCGGCGAGACCTGGAGAGGGCGATCCGTGTCGAGCGCTCCGCGCTCGCTCAAGACCTGGCTGGGCTCAGCGAGGCTCAGTGGGCGGCATCATCGCTGTGTGAGCGCTGGACCGTGGAGGAGGTCGTAGCCCACCTGACGGCAGGTGCCAGCGCGAGGATGTGGCGTTGGCTGATGAGCATGCTGGCCGCTCGGTTCGACGCCGACTTGCACAACGACCGACGACTCGCTGAGCACCGTGGTGCCACACCTGAAGCGACCTTGCAACGATTTCGCGAGGTCGTCGCCGGACGGGCCGGGCCCACGGGACATACTGCGGCTTGGCTGGGCGAAACAGTCGTGCACAGCGAGGACATCCGCCGGCCGCTGGGCCTGGTGCGGACACCACCGGTGGCCACGACGACCGCCGTGGCACGCTTCTTCGCCGGCCGCGATTTCGCCGTCGCGAGCCGCAGCGCGATCGCCGGCTTGCGGGTCGAGGCCACAGACGGTCCGTTCACTACCGGCTCGGGGGATCTGCTTCGGGGGCCGACACTCTCGCTGGTGATGGGTATGGCGGGCCGCGCAGCGGCGTGTGAGGACCTTGAGGGGGACGGCGTGGCGGTCTTGCGCGCCCGGCTGTGCTCAGGCTGAAGAACAAGCAGAGTGGCTGAGCGCCCGACCGGCGGCGAGCGGCAGTGACGGGCGAGGCGCGGGCGCCCACCGGGAAAGACCAGGTCAGGGGCCCCGCACGGAACGCGTTTCCTCCGAGGGGTGGCGGTGCGGCAAGATGGGGTGTATCTGCCCACTGCCTGATTCAAGCTGCCGGACGGTTTCTCTTGGCTGAGTACATTTACACCATGCGCAAGGCGCGCAAGGCGCACGGCGACAAGGTGATCCTCGATGATGTCACCCTGAGCTTCCTGCCCGGCGCGAAGATCGGCGTGGTCGGGCCGAACGGTGCCGGTAAGTCGACCGTTCTGAAGATCATGGCTGGGCTGGAGCAGCCGTCCAACGGTGACGCGTTCCTGGCGCCGGGTTACACGGTCGGCATCCTGCTGCAGGAGCCCCCGCTGAGCGAGGGCAAGACCGTCCTGGAGAACGTCCAGGAGGGTGTCGCCGAGGTCAAGGGCAAGCTCGACCGGTTCAACGAGATCGCCGAGCAGATGGCCACCGACTACTCGGACGCGCTGCTCGAGGAGATGGGCAAGCTTCAGGAGGAGCTCGACCACGCCAACGCCTGGGACCTCGACGCCCAGCTGGAGCAGGCCATGGACGCCCTGGGCTGCCCGCCCGGTGACTGGCCCGTGGCCAACCTCTCCGGTGGTGAGAAGCGCCGCGTCGCGCTGTGCAAGCTGCTCCTTGAGGCGCCCGACCTGCTGCTGCTCGACGAGCCCACCAACCACCTCGACGCCGAGTCGGTGAACTGGCTGGAGCAGCACCTCGCCAAGTACGAGGGCACCGTCGTGGCCGTGACCCACGACCGGTACTTCCTGGACAACGTCGCCGGCTGGATCTGCGAGGTCGACCGCGGCCGGCTGCACGGCTACGAGGGCAACTACTCCAAGTACCTGGAGACCAAGCAGACCCGCCTCAAGGTCGAGGGCCAGAAGGACGCCAAGCGGGCCAAGCGCCTCAAGGACGAGCTGGAGTGGGTGCGGTCCAACGCCAAGGGGCGGCAGGCCAAGTCCAAGGCGCGCCTCGCGCGGTACGAGGAGATGGCCGCCGAGGCCGACAAGATGCGGAAGCTGGACTTCGAGGAGATCCAGATCCCGCCGGGCCCGCGCCTGGGCAGCGTCGTCGTCGAGGTCAACAACCTCAGCAAGGCGTTCGGGGAGAAGGTGCTCATCGATGATCTCAGCTTTACGCTGCCGCGTAACGGGATTGTCGGGGTCATCGGGCCCAACGGTGCCGGCAAGACCACCCTGTTCAAGATGATCCAGGGCTTCGAGGAGCCGGACTCCGGGCAGATCAAGGTCGGTGACACCGTCAAGATCTCCTACGTCGACCAGAGTCGCGAGAACATCGACCCCAAGAAGACGCTGTGGGCTGTGGTCAGCGATGAGATGGACTACATCAATGTGGGGCAGGTGGAGATGCCTTCGCGGGCGTATGTCTCCGCCTTCGGGTTCAAGGGGCCGGACCAGCAGAAGGCGGCCGGGGTGCTCTCCGGCGGTGAGCGCAACCGGCTCAACCTCGCGCTCACCCTCAAGCAGGGCGGCAACCTGCTGCTCCTCGACGAGCCGACCAACGACCTCGACGTCGAGACCCTCAGCAGCCTTGAGAACGCTCTGCTCGAGTTCCCCGGCTGCGCCGTGGTCGTCTCCCACGACCGGTGGTTCCTGGACCGGGTCGCCACGCACATCCTCGCCTACGAGGGTGAGTCCAAGTGGTTCTGGTTCGAGGGTAACTTCGATTCGTATGAAAAGAACAAGGTCGAGCGGCTCGGTGCGGACGCCGCCCGTCCGCACCGCGCCACCTACAAGAAGCTGACCCGGGGCTGATCGATCTTGCGGCACATCTACCGCTGCCCGCTGCGCTGGGCGGACATGGACGCGTACGGCCACGTCAACAACGTGGTCTTCCTCCGCTACCTGGAGGAGGCACGTATCGACTTCCTGTTCCGCCCGGAGAAGGACTTCAAGCAGGGGTCTGTGGTGGCGCGCCACGAGATCGACTACAAGCGGCAGCTCGTCCACCGGCACCACCCGGTCGACATCGAGCTGTGGGTCACGGAGATAAGGGCGGCTTCTTTCACGCTCACCTACGAGGTCAAGGACGGCGACGTGGTCTACGTCCGCGCCTCGACCGTAATCGTGCCGTTCGACTTCCAGACGCAGATGCCGCGCCGCATCACCGCTGAGGAACGGGAGTTCCTGCGGGAGTACACGGACGACAAGGAGGGGGCCGTCGCCGCATGACGGTGCTCCACCTGGCCGACGAGGGGGAGGCCGCGGATCTCGCGGCCTTCCTCTCCCGGCTGCTCCACTACGACCGTTCGGCCGCCGTCCGGCTGCAGGCGGCCGGTACGGCTCTCGCGGTCTTCGGCCGGCCTCCCTCCTTCGAGGTGCTGGCCGTGCGCGCGGTACGGCTGGCCAAGCCGTACGAGAACGGGCTCGACGTCACGCTGGACGTGACCGTCTCCGCCGGTGAGCTGCTGGAGACGGTGGACGAGCAGTCGGCCACCGCCGGTGTTCCCGGCGCGGTGACCGGGCCGCCGTGGGCCGGGGTGCTGCCCCCGCGCGGCGGCTGGCGGCCCGAGCCGGGGCTGCCCGCCCCGGACGCCCTGCGCGCACTGGTCGCCGCCGCGGTCGCCGAGTTCCGCTCCCGCACGGGGGAGCTGGCGGCGGAGCGGCGCACCCGGGCCGAGCTGGACCGGATCGGCCGGGAGATCTGGTCCCGGACGGTCGGGGACACCGGGCTGCCGGTGCGGGCCGTGCACGCGGCCCAGTCACTGGGGTTCCTGCGGCCCGGGGCGGAGTCCGGCGAGGACGCGCCGGTTCTGTTCTCCTCGGGCGCCTGGCTTCGGCTGCGTACGCCCTACGGGTCCGTCGCGCTGCGCCGGGCGGGCACCGGCGCGCTCGGCATCAGCGTGCGCTGAGCCACCCCACCGTCTCCCGGGGCCGTTCAGTGCTGGTCGCTGTCGTCCGGGCGTACGGCGATGTGGTCGGCCTCCAGTTCCAGGGCGACGCGGTCGCGCATGCCGAGGGCCGCGGTGTAGTCGGCGGGCAGCTGGAGCCGTCCGGCGCGGTCGAGCATGGCGTACTCGCGGGCCACCACCGTCTCGTGGCCGGTCGCGGCGTCCACCTCGCTGCGGCGCAGGACCTCCGTGGAGGTGCGGCCGTCGCGGATGGCGACGGTGCGGCGGACCTCGCCCGCCACCGCCTGGTCGTGGGTGACGATGACGATGGTGGTGCCGAGGCGCTCGTTCGCGGTGCGGAACGCGGCGAAGATCTGTTCCGCCGTGTGGGAGTCCAGTTCGCCCGTGGGCTCGTCGGCGAGCAGCACCGCGGGGGCGCCCGCGAGGGCCACGGCGATGGCGACCCGTTGCTGCTGGCCGCCGGACATCTCCCGCGGGCGGCGGTCCCGGCAGTCGGCGACGTCCAGCAGTTCCAGGAGTTCCAGGGACCGTTCGGCACGGGCCCGTCGGCCTGCCCGGCCGCGGGTGCCCGCCAACTGCATGGGCAGGGTTACGTTCTGGGCCGCCGTCAGGTACTGCAGCAGGTTGCGGGAGGTCTGCTGCCAGACGAAGCCGACCACCTCGCGACGGTAGGCCAGACGGTCCTTCGCGGTCATCGTGAGCAGGTCGCGGTCCGCCACCCGGGCCGCCCCGGCGGTGGGGGTGTCCAGACCGGCGAGGATGTTCATCAGCGTGGACTTGCCGCTGCCCGACGCACCGACCAGAGCCATCAACTCGCCCTCGCGGACCAGCAGGTCGAGGCCCTGGAGGGCCTGCACCTCCACGCCGTCCGCGCTGAAGATCCGGACCAGGCGGTCACAGGTGATCAGGGCGTCGTGGCCGTAGGCGGGCCGGTCGCGGGACGCGGTGGCGCGGTCGGCCAGGTCGGCGAGGGTCGGGTTCGTCGTCATCGTGCCTCCTGCGCGGATGCGGGTCGTGCGTGGATGCGGGTCGTGCGTGGATGCCGGTGGGCAACGGGGTGGGGGAGCGGGCCTCCAGGCCCGCCGGGCCCCGCCGGGAATGCCGGCCCCGCCGGGGCGCCGGGCCCGCCGGGGCGCCGGGCCCGCCGGGGCGCCGGGCCCGCCGGGGCGCCGGGCCCGCCGGGAAGGCCACTCCCGCCGGGGACGTCAGGCCTGCCCGGGACGCCCTCACCGTGCGTCCCCCGCCCTCAGTTCGGTGACCGACCCGCGCCGGCCCGACCACCACGCCTGCACCCCGGCGACCCCGACCGCCACCACCAGCACCGCGACCGCCGGCAGGGCCAGCGACCACGGGTCGGTGCGCAGTTCGGCGCGGCCCACCGGGGACGAGGCGGTTGCCAGGGCGATCGTGGTCAGGTCGAGGCCGGGGGCGAGCAGGCGGATCGCCGCCCAGCCGGTCAGGGCGCCGCCCGCGGCGGCCAGTACGGCCTGGGGGAGGGACTCCAGGACGAGCAGACGGCGGCCCTGGGACCGGGTGAGGCCCATGGTGCGCAGCCGGGCGAGCAGGGCGGCGCGTTCGGGAGCGGCGCGCAGCAGGGACAGCAGCAGGGCGAGGACGGCGTATCCGGTGCCCGCGACGACGGCAACGGCGTAGACGCGCTCGGCGCCGGACTGGAGGGGCGAGTCGACGTACCGGCCCCGCTCCTCGGACCGCACCATCACGGCACCGGCACCGGCACCGGCACCGGCATCGGCGTCGTCGCCCGCCGCACGGCGCAGCGCGCCCGCGTCCACGTGGTCTCCGGTCAGCAGCAGTACGGTCGGCCGGGCCGCCTCGGCGGAGAGTCCGGCCCGGTCCACGACCAGGAAGTCCTCACCGGAGACGGCGGGGGTGCGGTCGCGGACGAGGGCGATCCGGACCGTGACGGAGGTGCCGTCCTCCAGGCGGGCCCGGAACGGCCCGGTGCCGAACCGCTCGGCGACGGACGGCGAGGCCAGCGCCCGCAGCGGCTCCCCGGAACCGCCGGGCCGCTTCAGCTCGTCCGCCTCGAAGGCACCCAGCCCGGTCTCCGCCGCGAGCCGCGCGTAGGCGGCCGGGTCCACGCCGGCCAGCGGCAGGGTCTGGCGGCCGTCCGAGCCCTTGGCCTGGTAGGTCAGTCCGACCTCGACCACGTCCCGCACACCGGAGGTGCCGCGCACGCGGTCGGGCAGGCCGGCCGGGAGCGGCCCGGTCTCCTCGATCCGGGCGTCGGCGCCGACGGTGAGCAGCGCCGCCCGGTCGCGGGCGTCCGTCACCCCGGCGAGGACCGAGCCGCCGAACGCGGCCGTGGTGAGCGCGGTCAGCAGGGCGAGGAGCGGCAGCACGGCCGAGACCGACGTACGGCCCGCGCGGGCCAGCGCCAGGTGGCCCACCGCGCCGCGCAGGCGTCCCGCGGGGCGGGCGAGGCGGCGCAGGGGCAGCGGGTACAGGCGTACGAGCACCAGCGCGGCGATCACCCCGACCAGCACCGGTGCCGCCGACACCAGGTCGCCGCCGGTGCCGGACGCGCCGCGCCGGCGCAGGGTCTCGACCGCGCCGAGCGCCAGGGCGACGGCGGTGAGTTCGGCGACCGTACGCCGCCGGGACGGACGGGCGGCGGCCACGTCCCGCCGGCCGCCGTGGACCCGTACGGCGCGATGCGCGACGGCCGCGCGCAGGGGCAGCGCGGCGCAGGCCACGGCGGTGACCGCGGCGGCCGCCCAGACGGCGGGGGCGAGCCGGCCACCGGGCAGCGCGAACAGCGCGGCGGCGAGGCCGAGGGCGCCCGCGGGCAGCGCGACCACGGCCGTCTCGGCGAGCAGCCGTCCCGCGACGCCCCGCAGGGACGCGCCGCGGGCCCGCAGCAGGGCGAGTTCGGCGCGGCGGCGGTCGGCGGCCAGGCTGCCCGCCATCAGCAGGACGACCACAGCGACCGTGCCGGCCCCGGCGGCGGCGACGGCGACCAGCGGGCCGATGCCCGACCGCAGTTCGTCGAAGGCGAGGGCCGTCTCGTCCAGGTCGGTGCTGACGTCCGCGAGGGGGTCGACCCCCGAGCGCACCTCGCGCAGGCCAGGACCGGACTCCAGGGCGGCGACGGCCGAGGCCAGCCCGTCCAGGTCGTGGGCGTGCAGCGCGTCGGTGTCGGGTGCCAGCTGCCAGTAGCGGACGGGGGTCCCGGCCGTGCCCAGCAGGGCGGGCCCGGCGTCCGGGGCGAGCAGCAGCGTGCCCAGCCAGTAGCGTTCGCGGTCCGCGCCCGCCGACCCCGGCACCGTCATCAGCGACGGCTCGCGCAGCACGGACTGGGTGGACCAGTAGGGGCCGTCGGGGTTCCGCGGGGCGAGCACGCCGGTGATCCGGACGGTGAGCGGGGCGCGTTCGACGCCGGGCACGTGCAGGACGGAGCCCACCTTGATGTGCAGCGTGCGGGCGGTCTCGGTGGTGACCGCCGCCTCCAGCGCGCCGGCCGCGGCGGTCACCGGGGCGCCGGTCACGCGCGGCAGGCGGCCGGAGCCGATCCGGGCGTGGTCGCCGAGGCCGTGCTGGGCGGCGAAGTAGAACTGGGCCGGCAGCCCGCTCGGCTGCGGCAGCCAGGGTTCCGGCACCGGGAGACCCTGGGTGGTGCGCACCCCGTACGTCGACTGCTTCCGGTCCACGGCGAGCGGCGCGCGGCGGTCCACGGCCGCGACCGCCTTGGCGTACCGCCGGCCCAGCGGGTCCGGGCGCAGCGACTGCTCCCGCTCTCGCGGCGAGAGACCGAAGTCGGGCTGCGGGGCGACCACCAGCACACTGGTCCGGTCGGGGCGGGCCTGCGCCAGCGCCCGGTCGAGGCCCGCGTCCGCGTACCGGTCCAGCGCCCTCGGGAAGGCGGCGGCCAGACACGCGGTCAGCGCCACCAGCACCGCGAGGGCCCAGGCGGCACCGGGCGCGGCCCGAAGCCGGGTGCGGACCCAGGGAGCGCTCACCGGTTTCACCGCACCTCACCTTCCTGTCTTCCCTGTCTTCCCTGTCTTGTGACGCGCGCTCGCGCGGTCGACGGGGCGCTCGCGCGGGTGATGGCTTCCGCCGCGGGGCGATCGTGGATCACCGCGCCTCACCTCCCTGCTCGCGCAGTGCCGACGCCGGGTCCGTGCGGCGCAGGGCCAGGGCCGCCGTGACCAGGAGGGGGGCGACGGCGACGCCGGCCAGGAGGAGCGCGACCCGGGCTGCGGGCAGGGCGACGAGTACGTCCGGGACCGGGTGGGTGGCCTGCGGGGTGAGCACGATCAGGGGGATCACCGCCCGGGTCAGTACCGCGCCCAGGGCCGTGCCCACCAGCAGGGCCAGGACCAGCAGCACGGCCTGCTCGACGGCGACCGTGCGGGCCAGCCGGCGGCGCGGGGCGCCCAGGGCGCGCAGGATCGCGAACTCGGCGCCGCGTTCCCGCAGCGACCCCGTCGCGCTCACCGCGAACCCGACCGCCGCGAGCGCCGCCGCCACCCCGGCCGCCGCGGTGAAGGCCGCCTCCGGGCCGGCGCCGAACGGGTCGTCGCGCAGGGCCGCGGCCAGTTCGTCGCGCACGACGACCTGAGAGGGCTCCAGGTCCGGGAAGGCACGCAGCGCCGTGACGACCCCGCTCGTGCCGCCGGGTTCCGGCCGCAGCCACCACTCGGTGGGGGCGAGGGCCGCGCCGTACTTCGCCTGGAGCACCCGGTTCACGGAGGGCAGGTCGAGCAGCAGGGCGCCGCCGTCGTTCGCCGCGGTCGTGACGTCGGTCGCGGCCGTGGTCGGCAGGGCGCGGACCGAGTGGACGATCCGCACCGGGAGGCTGTGGCCGTCGAGCTGGACGTCCACGCGCTGTCCGACGCGGGCGCCCGCCGAGTCGAGGTACCGGTCGGTCGCGACGGCCGTGAGCCGCGGCGGCGCGGGCTGTACGACGTTCAGGCGCAGCGTCACCGCCGACGTCAGGTCGAACAGGTCGGCGGGCCGGTACCCGGTGCCGTACTCCACCGACGGCGGTCCGGACGGGGCCATCCGGGGCTGGGTCGGACTGGTGTCCGCGTCCGGCGACGAGGCCATGCCGTCGCCGCGCACCGAGGCGGTCCAGGAGCGGGGCAGGGCCGGGCGCCGCACGGTCCCGTCGGCCGCCGTGGCGGTCAGCTCCGTGAGCGTGAGGCGGTGCCGCTCCGCGCGGCCGACCGGCTGGGCCGTGACCAGTTCCAGGCCGGTCACGGTGAGCGGGCCGCCCGGGGAGGCGTCCAGCTCCAGCGTGTGGCGGCGCCCGTCCGCGGGCAGCTCGCCGGCCGGCAGCCGGAAGGGGATGCCGTAGCGGTCCCGCACGGTGACCGTCACGTCCGCCGGTCCCGTCCCGCTCTGCCCGCCGCCGCCCGAGGCTCGCAGGGTGGCGGTCACCCCCAGCCGCACCGTCCCGGCGGGCACCTCCGCGCCCGCCGCCCGCTCCTCGCCGCCCGGCGGGGGCAGCAGTGTCCCGGCCGGTTCGTCGGACAGGTCCGGGCGCAGCAGCATCGTGTCCGCCGCGCGCTCCGTGTCCAGCGCCAGCACCGTCGCCGTGCGGTCGGCGGACAACTGCAGCGTGGAGCGCGCCGCGGGGGCCACCTCCCGTACGCCGTCGACGTTCGCGTAGGTCTCGGTGCGGCCCGGGCCCACCGAACCGGTGGCCAGGACCCGCACCGGCGCCCCGGCCCGGAAGTCGGCCTGGTCACCCTGCGAGCGCTCCCAGGAGGCGCCCTGGCCGATCGCGAGCATGCCGAGCGCCACCGCGAGCACCAGCAGCAGCACCGGGCCGGCGCCGCGCATCGGCCGGCGGCTGAGCTGCCAGCCCGCCAGCGCCGAGGTCAGCCCGCGTCCGCCGGCCGCCCACCGCTCGGCCAGCCGCGCCACCGGCGGCAGCAGCCGCAGCGTCAGCACCGTCCCCGCCAGCAGCGCCAGCGCGGGCGCCGCCACGAGCAGCGGGTCGATGCCGAGGGCCCCGGCGCCGTCGCCGCTCACCGCGCCCGACGTCTGCCGGGACAGCTGCCAGTACGCGACGCCCGCCACCACCAGCAGCCCGACATCGGCGCCGGCGCGCAGCGGAGCGGGCAGCGCGCGGGCGCGGCCCCCGGCGTTCAGGGAGGAGGTCAGGGCCGGCAGCGTCACCGCCAGCGCGCACCCGAGGGCCGCCACACCCGCCGTCAGCCACACCCCGCCGCCGCCCCAGGCCGGTACCTGGAGCCGCAGCCCGATCCGGTCCAGCGACCCCTGGCCGGCCAGCAGCCGGGTCAGCGGCCCGGCGAGCAGCGGCGCGAGGACCAGCGCCGGGACGGCCAGCAGCAGCGCCTCCAGCGCGGCCAGCGACCCCACCCGCGCCCGGGAGGCGCCGCGCGCCCGCAGCAGCCGCCGCTCGGCCGCGCGCTCGGCGCTCAGCAGCCGGGCCACAAGGAGCAGCGCGCACCCGGCGAGCAGGGCCAGCTGGAGGGCGACGACCAGCAGCGTGGAGCGGGAGACCAGCAGGGAGCGGTCGAGCCGGTCGAGGACGTCGGGCAGGGAGGTGGTCGCCGCGGTGGTGCCGCTGAGCACCGGGCGCTCGCGCAGCCACGCCATGCCGCCCCGGGCCGCCTCCCGCAGCTCGTCCGTCCGCCCGGCCGTCACCGAGGAGAAGTCGGCCGTCGCCAGCCACCCCGACGGCCCCGCGCTCACCGCGCCCCCGGTCAGCACCCCCGGGACGGCGAGCAGCGGCCCGTACGTCGTGAAGCCGCCCTTCTTCACGCCGCGCCCGGTGAGGTCGTCCAGCCGCCAGTAGGGGTCCGCGGCCTCGGCGGGCCGGTACAGGCCGGTCACCTCGACGTCCACGTCCGGGCCGTCGAACCGGTCGGCGAGGGTGAGCCGGGCGCCGGGCCGGATGTCCAGCCGCTCGGCGGCGGCCGTCGGCAGCGCGACCTCGACCGCTCCGCCGCTCCCTCCGGCGCCCTCCCGCGGCATCCGCCCCTCGGTGACACGCACCTGCGCCGGGTCCAGCGCCGCGAAGTACGTCAGGTCCGGATCGTTCGAGCGCTCGCCGCGCGGCCGCAGCGTGCCGGGCAGGCTGTACGCCCCCGACCGCACCATCTCCCGGACGGTGACCGGCAGCCCGCCGAAGGTGTCCCGGGCGCCCTCGCGCACGGTGCGGCCGGCCTTCTCGCGCCCCTCCTCGGGCACGTCCGCCTTGACGACCAGCGCGGTGTCCGCCGCGTTGCGGGGATCGGCCAGGGCGTGGCGCAGGGCCGCGTCGCCGACCGCGCCCGAATAGGCGGTCAGGGTCGTCAGGACCGCCGTGGTGAGCAGCACGGTGAGCAGGGCGGCGGCGAGCAGCAGGCGGTGCGCCCGCGCGCGCAGCAGCACGAACCCCGCGAATCCCCCGTACCCCGCCACCCGGCCCCCCGCCGATGTTGTCCAGACCTCTCGGCGATGCTGTCAGAGGAGGAGGTACGGAAGTAACCGCCTGAGGTCCGGACTTGACCGGATCGTGACCGGAATCCGACGTCGGGCGACCGGAATCCGCGCGTCACGCGTCCGCGTCGCCCATGGACGGACCGGTCAGCCCGCGGTGTTGACCATCGAGGCAGCCGCGTACGTCAGGTACTTCCACAGCGTCTGCTCGTGCTCCTCGGAGAGCCCCAGCTCGTCGACGGCGACCCGCATGTGCTTCAGCCAGGCATCGTGCGCCGCCCGGTCCACGGCGAAGGGCGCGTGGCGCATCCGCAGCCGCGGGTGGCCCCGGTTGTCGCTGTACGTCGTCGGTCCGCCCCAGTACTGCATGAGGAAGAGCGTGAAGCGCTCCTCGGCCGGACCCAGGTCCTCCTCCGGGTACATCGGCCGCAGGATCGGATCCTCGGCGACACCCTCGTAGAAACGGTGGACGAGCCGGCGGAAGGTCTCCTCCCCGCCGACCTGCTCGTAGAAGGTCTGCTCCTGAAGCGTGCCGCGCCGAATCTCATTCACGCCGTCCATGGTCTCAGACACGTGGACATAGGACTTCGGACCTAGGTCCCCGCCGGGGCCCGTACTGTGGAGGCATGGGCGGGCACGAGGACCTGGACCGCCTCGCGGCCTCGGCGCGGGCGGAGCTGGTGCGGGAGATCGAGCTGAGCGGTGCCTGGGCGGCCGACCCGGTGTGGCGGGAGGCGTTCCAGGCGGTTCCGCGCCACCTCTTCGTGCCGTACTACTACGTCGGCTTCGGGGGCGGTTACGAACGCCGGTGGGGCGAGGACCCCGACCGGGTCGCCCGGGAGCGCTGGGTGCGCGGCGCGTACGCCGACGCCCCGCTGGCGACCCGGATGCGCGACGGCGAACTGGTCTCCTCCAGCAGCCAGCCCTCGCTGATGGCGATGATGCTGGCGGAGCTGCACGTGACCGACGGCGACCGGGTCCTGGAGATCGGCGCCGGCACCGGCTACAACGCCGCCCTGCTCGCCCACCGGCTCGGCGACGACGACCTCGTCACCACCGTCGACCTGGAGCCGGAGATCACCGAGTCGGCCCGCCGGCACCTGGCCGCCGCCGGGTACCGTCCCGCCGTCGTCACCGGCGACGGCGCCCGCGGAGTGCCCGAGCGCGCCCCCTACGACCGGATCCTCGCCACCTGCTCGCTGCCCTCGGTGCCGCACGCCTGGCTGGCCCAGTGCCGTCCCGGCGGCAGGATCCTGACCCCGCTCGCCACCGGGCTGGTCGTCCTCACCGTCCACGACGCGGCCCACGCCGAGGGGCGCTTCCTGCACACGCCCGCGTACTTCGTGCCGCTGCGCGGCGCGGACGGCTCCGTGCCGCAGACGCCGGGCCTGGGCGGGGTGCCGCGCCGGGCCCGGGAGAACGACCTGTTCCGCTTCCTGCTGGCGCTGAGCCGGGGCAGCCTCGACCCGCAGGAGGCGTACGCGCTCTGGGACCGCGAGGACGCCCCGCACCGGGAGCGCTTCGGCATCACCCTGCGCGGCGCACGGGCCTGGGCGTGGCTGGACGACCCCGAGGGCCCGTACGCCTGGCCCTTCACCTGACGGACGGGCCCGGCCGCGTCATCCCCGGCGGATCGTGATCGTCGTCCAGGCGCCGACGTGCACCCGGTCGCCGTCCTGGAGCGGCACCGGCACGAAGGGCTGGATCGGCTCCTCGCCGCCGTTGACCGTCGTGCCGTTCGTCGAGTTCTGGTCGACGACCGCCCAGCTGCCGTCCGGCTGCTGCACCAGCACCGCGTGCTGGTGCGAGACGCCCGGGTCCTCCGGCGGTACCGCCAGATCGATGTCCGGGGTGTCACCGGTGGAGTGCCGGCGGCGCCCGATGGTGATCTGGTTGCCGGTGAGCGCGCGCTGCTGCTCGGGCGAGTACGCGGGCAGGTTCAGGCCCGCGGCCTCGGGGCCTGAACGGTGCATCATCGCCATGAAGTAGTCGCGGTCCGGGCCGATGGTCGCCGACCAGGTCGTCGCCTGCGGGAAGCCCTGGCCGGGCGGGGGCGGGGCCTGGGTGGCGCCGGTCTGCGGGTAGCCGTAGCCGCCCTGCGGGCCGCCGGGGCCGGTGGGCGACGGCGGCGCTTGGGCGGCACCGGTCTGTGGGAAGCCGTAGCCGCCCTGCGGAGCACCAGGGCCGCCGGGGCCGGTGGGCGACGGCGGTGCTTGGGTGGCACCCGTCTGCGGGAAGCCGTAACCGCCCTGCGGAGTACCCGGGCCGCCGGGGCCGGCCGAAGACGGCGGGGAGAGCACCCAGTCGTCGTCACCGCCGCCGAAGGCCGGGCCGCCCTGCTGCGGGCGGTTGGTCTCCTGCGGGAAGGCCGGCGGGGCCGGCGGACCGGGCTGGTACGACTGCGGGCCGCCTCCCGGGCCACCGGGGCCGGGCGGCGGCGGAACGGACCCGGGCGGCGGTGGAACCGGCCGCGACGGGTCACCGCCGAACGGGGGCGGGGCCGGGGGACCGGAGGGGCCGTTCTGGCCGCCGGGGCCGCCAGGACCACCGGGGCTGCCAGGACCGCCGGGGCCGTTGGGGCCACCGGGACCGTTGGGACCACCCGGGCCATGGGGTCCACCGGGGCCGCCGAAACCGCCGGGACCCTGAGGACTGTTGGGGCCACCCTGACCACCGAAACCACCGGGGCCGTTGGGGCCACCCTGGCCCCCGAAACCACCGGGGCCGTTGGGCCCGCCGGGACCATCGGGGCTGCCAGGGCCACCGGGTCCGCCGGGGCCGAACGGGCCTGAGGGGCCGTTCGGGCCGCCAGGACCGCCGGTAGGTCCGCCAGGACCACCGGGACCACCAGGGCCGAACGGGCCTGAGGGGCCATTGGGGCCGCCAGGACCACCGGCAGATCCGCCGGGACCGCCAGGACCACCGCCGGGACCACCGCCGGGACCGCCAGGACCACCGGCAGGTCCGCCGGGACCACTGCCGGGACCGCCAGGACCGCCCGGCCCCCCGCGCCCCGACGGATCCCCGCCGAAGGGCGGGCCCGGGGGGATCGGCTCGGCGGGCCGGTTCATCTGGGACGGGCGTGAGCCCTGGTAGCCGTACGCGTCACCGCCGCCGTAGGACGGACCCCCCGGCGGCTGCTGGAAGTGCGGTGCCGGGCCGCCGGAGGCCGGTGGGCGCGGGGCGGCCGGGGTGTACGAGGTGGCCGTGTTGGTGAGGAAGTTCCACCGGCACTCCTCGCAGAAGGGCGCGCCGCCCTCCCGGGGCGTACGGCACTGAGGGCACAGCTGCGGCTCGCCGCCGGGACCGCCAGGAGCGCCGCCGGGACCGCCGGGCGGCGGGAAGCCGTAGCCGCCGCCGGCAGGCGGTGGCGGCGGAGGGGGCGGCACGGCACCGGCCATGCGGTGACCGCAGACCTCGCACCAGTCGTCGGAACCCGACTGGTGTCCGTTCGGGCAGGTCGGCATGTCGGGGCTTCCCTCTCTTGCGGGCGTGTCGCGCGGATGGTCCTGCGTCACTTCTTCACACGAACGGTCTTGGTCGACCGGGTCTCGAGAGTCATCTCGTCGGCCTCCTCCACCTTCGCTTTCAGTCGCACAGTACCCGCCGCCGCGTCCACCACGTCCACCACCTTCGCAAGCAGTTTCGCCGTATCGCCGTTTCCGGAGACTCCCGCGAGCTGAACCGCACGGCCCAGTTTGGCCGTTGCTCCGTCGATGTCTCCCGCTTTGCGTAGATCCAGCCCCTGCTGGATGACCTGTGCCAGTTCGGCCTGCCCGGTGTAGTGGGCGACCTGCGGGTTGATGGACGTGGAGGCCGTCATGTCGTCCGTCCACACGGCCCGTACGAGACCCTGCGCGCCGAGGTTCTGAACGCTGCCGTCGGGCTCCGGGATGACCAGCGAGACGCGGGCGGCCAGCATCTCCCGGCCCAGTTCCGCGGCCGGTACCTCCACGCAGACGTGGTAGTCACGGGACTCGTCGCCCCAGGAGCCGATGGGGTAGTCCCCGGCCCGCGGCCCCGCCTCGGAGCGGCGGCCGGTCAGCTCCTCGACCGTGGGCGCGACCTGCTTGACGAACTTCACGGTGGTGCCGACCGGGGTCCACAGGCGCAGCGCGACGTCGGCGACCTCCTTGCCCATGGCCGTCTCCATCATCTGTGTGAAGTCGGCGGCCAGGCCCGCCGGATCGGCGACGATGTCGGCCGTGCCGAGCAGGGCGGAGGCGACCCCTGTGACTTCTTTCACTTCCCAGTCGGTCCCCACGCCGCGGGCGTCACAGGTGAACCGCCCGGCGCAGGCGTCGAGCGCCGCCCTGAGCTCCTCCGGCGACTCGTGCTCGTTGCGGCCGTCGGTGAGCAGGATGCCGTGCCGGATGGCGACGTCCGCGGTGGACAGCAGCCGGTCGGCCAGCCGCAGCCAGGTGCCGATGGCGGTGCCGCCGCCCGCGCCGAGTCCGCGCAGGGCCTGCTTGGCCTGTTCCCGGGTGGCGGCGCCGGCGACCGCGAGCCGCCCGCCGCCGGGGTAGGCCTCCTTGGCCACATGGGTGCCGCCGACCACCGCGAAGTGCACGCCGTCGCGCAGGGTGTCGATCGCGGCGGCCGTCGCGTCGCGGGCGTTGCGCATCTTGGTCGGCGGGTAGTCCATCGAGCCCGAGCAGTCGACCAGCAACGCCACGGCCGCCGACGGGCCCTGGCCCGGCGAGTACAGGTGGGGCGCGGCGACCGCGCTCCCGACCGTGCCGCCGCCGGTCGCGGTGACCGTCACGATGGCGTTGACCTCTTGGCCGCCCTCGGGCAGGTACTCGTTCTGGTAGACGTCCACCGCGAACTGCGGCACGTTCGACTTCGAGAAATTGGCCATGCCGGATCGCATCCCCCTCTACGTCCCCACGGAGGTGGGGCATTGGCTGCTGCGGACCGCCCCCTGCGGTCCGCGAGGCCACCCCGCGCGCGTACCCCTACCCGTGCGGGGGCCTCAGGCCGATCCTGCCCCCTGCGGCACGGCCGGGAACGGCACGAGGGCCACTGTTACGTTGTCGTGGCCCCCGCCGTCCAGGGCGTGGCCGACCAGGACGCGGGCGCCGTGCAGCGGGCGGGCGGCGGCGTCGACGGGCATGGCGTCGGCCATCTCCTCGGCGGACTCCGCGTAGTTCCACAGGCCGTCCGTGCAGACCACGACCACGCCGGGGCGGTCCGGCTTGAAGGACGCGGTGTGCGGCTCCAGTTCGTAGGCGTCGGCGCCGAGCCAGCCGGTGATCGCGTGGGCGCGTTCGTCGGCGTACGCCTCGGCCTCGCTCATCAGGCCGGCGGCGACCATCTGCGCGGCCCACGAGTCGTCCTCGGTGAGCCGGGCGGGCGGCGTGGCGCGGTCGGCCGGCACCCAGTAGACGCGGCTGTCGCCGACCCAGCCGACGACCAGCAGGCCGGCGGTGACCACGGCACCGACCAGGGTGCAGGCGGGTGCGTTCTGGTGGGGGCCCTGCTCGCGGGCGGTGGCGGGCTCGTCGGCCAGCGCGTTGACGGCGTGCGAGGCGGCGAGGATGGCGTCGTGCATGGCCTGCTGCGGGTGCGTGCCGCGCGGCAGGGCGGTCAGCAGCAGCTCGCCGGCCGCCCGGGACGCGGCGAGCGAGGCGTCGTCGGGGCGGGTCGCGGAGGACACGCCGTCGCAGACGATCGCGACGCTCGCGGGGGCGCCGTCGGGCAGCGCGGTGCAGCCAACCGAGAAGGCGTCCTCGTTGCGGTGGTGGCGCAGACCCCGGTCGCTGACCGCGGCGACGGGGCCCGACTCCTGCTCCATGTGGTCGCGTTCGCGGGGCTGGGCGTGCCCGCAGTTCTCGCAGTAGCCGTCGTCGTCGACCCGGCCCGCGCGGCAGGCCACGCACACCTTGTCACCGGCGGCCGGGGCGGCGGCCGGGGCGGCGGGCGCGGCCGGTTCGGTGTGCGGGTGGGCGTGCGGATCGGAGGGCGGTACCGCTCCGGCGGTCAGCCGCGGGTCGGGCGCCTGCAACGGGTACTCCTCGGGTTCGCGGGGCCGGTCGAAGCGCACACCGGGCGCGGGAGGCGCCGACGGGGCCGGTGGGGCCGCCGGGGGCGGCGGCAGCGCGGAGCCGCCCGAGTCGGTGCCCGGCAGTTCGGCGGCCGCGTGCACGGGGACGGGACGGCCGTGGCCGTCCGAGTCCCGGGCCGCGGGCCAGTCCACGCCGTCCGGCGCGGTCGCCGGGGCGGGCACCGGGCCGCCGACGGCGACGGTCGGGTGGTCCTCGGGCCGCGGGGGCACCGCGGACAGGTCGTATCCGCACGCACCGCAGAAACGGTCACCCGACTCGAGGGGTTCCTCGCAGCTCGGGCACTTGGACACAGCGGCCTGCTGGGGCATCTGCGACATCAACTACACCCACGTCCGGGGGCGGTAACGATTTGCACGTTCCACCAGGTCGATCCTCTCCTCGCCGCCCCGTGCCAGCCGGGCCAGCGTGCGGTACGAACGCTCCAGGCCGAGGCGCAGGCCGCGTTCGTCCAGGCCGCTGCCGAGCAGCGTCCGTCCCCCGGCGGCGGGAGGGACGGAACCCCGACCTCCGGAGAGTACCCAGTCCAGCGCGCAAC
Organism: Streptomyces sp. NPDC058534; assembly: GCF_042717365.1. Classification (NCBI taxonomy): domain Bacteria; kingdom Bacillati; phylum Actinomycetota; class Actinomycetes; order Kitasatosporales; family Streptomycetaceae; genus Streptomyces; species Streptomyces sp. NPDC058534. The sequence goes on along the minus strand of NZ_JBHXNW010000061.1, from coordinate 34,113 downwards.
CGAGGACCTCGGCCGACAGTTGCTCGCGCCGCGCCGGATCCAGACCGTACACGTCCAGCGCCTCGACCTGCCGCGCGGCGGCCGTCAGGTCGTCCAGGAACGCCACGTCGCCGGCGCCCGCCGTACGCCGCCGCAGCCGGGCCCGGACGGCCGCCACCCGCGCGGCCGTGCAGTGCACCGACGACTCCGGCACCGACTCCAGCGTCCGTACGGCACCGGTCCGGTCACCGCCGGCCAGCTGCACCCGGGCCAGGCCGAACGCGGCGCTCACATGGCTCGGGTCGGTCGACCACACCAGGCGGTAGTACTCGGCGGCGTTGTCGAGCTGCCCCAGCACCTCCGCGCACAGGCCGAGCGCAAGCTTGGGCGCGGTCTCGCCGGGGAAGGCGTCGTAGATCGCGTCGAAGGCCAGGGCGGCGTCCTCGTGGCCGCCGGTCACCAGTGCGGCCAGCCCGCGGTACCAGACCACCCGCCAGTCGTCGGGCCGTTCGCCCTCCAGCGACTCCAGGGCCGTCAGCGCGCCGGGCGCGTCGCCGTTCTCCAGCCGGGCCCTGATCTGCCGCAGCCGCGTCTCCGTCGACGGCGCCGGCGCGGCGGCCAGCGCGGTCAGCAGCTCGCCCGGCGCGGACGCCATGAGCCCGGCCAGGAAGCCCGCGTTGGGGTCGCCCGCGTCGACCCGGGGGACCGGCAGGGCGAGGGACGCGGTGGGCGCGTCGGCGCCCTTGACCAGTCCGGAGGTGCCGCCGCCGAGCCCGCCGACCGCGCTCACCGCGCCCGGCAGCGACGCGCTCGCGCCCCCACCGGCGGCCGCGCCCACGCCCGCGGCTCCGACCGGCCCGGCCGTCGTACCCACCGTGCCGCCCGCGGCGCCGCCCGGCGTGGCCCCCGCGACCGTCCCGCCCGGCGCTCCCACCGCCGGTCCCGTGCCGCCCGGCAGCGCGGGCGCGGACCCCGTGCCGCCCGGCAGGGACGCACGCGGGGACGCACCCGCACCGGTGCCGCGCCCCCGCGTGCGGACCGGCGTGCGGGCGCCCAGTCGCGACACCTCGCCGTCCAGCCGGGGGAACAGCTCCATGTCCGTCACCCGGACCTCGGGCCCGAACAGCGTGGAGAGCGCGGGCCGGGCACGGCCCGTCTGGAGCGAGACCACCTCGCGCAGCACACCGGTCAGCTGCTCCGCCATCTCCTGCGCGGAGGCGAACCTGCGGGCCGGGTCCGGGTCGGTGGCGCGCACCAGCAGCCGGTAGAAGGACTCGTACTGCCGGAACACCTCGATGGTGTCGGGGTCGGGCAGCGAGTCGGCGTAGACGGTGGTGTACCCCTGGAAGTCGAACGTCAGTACGGCCAGGGTGCGTCCGACGGTGTACAGGTCGGACGCCACCGACGGGCCCGCGTCGGCGACCTCCGGCGCCTGGTAGCCCACCGTGCCGTAGATCGCCGACTCGTCGTCGTCCATGCGGCGGACCGCGCCCATGTCGATGAGCTTGAGCTGGTCCTCGGTCTGGAGGGCGTTGTCGACCTTGAAGTCGCAGTACAGCAGCTTGCGGCTGTGCAGGTGGCCGAGCGCCTCCAGCGCCTCGATGCCGTACGCGCAGGCCTGCTCCACCGGCAGCGGGTCGCGTCTGCCCGCGGGGGAGCGGCGGGCGTTGGCGATCTCCTTGAGCGACTTGCCGCCGACGTACTCCATGACGATGTAGCCGTCGAGGGAGCCGGTGCGCTGGTCGAGGTGCTCGACGAAGTTGTAGATCCGCACGATGTTGGCGTGCTCGATCTCGGCGAGGAACCGCCGCTCGGAGATCGCCGCCTCCATCGCGTCCTGGTCGCCGGTGTCCAGCAGGCCCTTGAGGACCACCCAGCGGTCGGAGACGGCCTTGTCGACGGCGAGGTAGATCCAGCCGAGCCCGCCGTGCGCGAGGCAGCCCACCACCTCGTACTGGCCGTGCACGACGTCACCGGTCTTCAGCTTGGGCACGAACGAGTACGGGTGGCCGCACTTGGTGCAGAAGCCCTCCGTGCGGCCCGGCCGCTCGCCGCGGGCCCGCCCGACCGGTCCTCCGCAGTCCGAGCGCGAGCAGAACCGCTTCCGCTCCGGCACCTCCGGGCGTTCCATGACCATCTCGCGCGGGTCGGGCCGCGGGATCGCCGGGACCTCGACGAGCCCGGCGCCCAGGCGCCCCCGCGCGGTGGAGCCGGCGCCCGAACCGGAGCTGCGCACCGACACCGAACGCCCCGTGGAGCGTCCCGAAACCGCCCGCGAGAGCCGCCCGGACACCGAGCGCCGGGACTTCGACGAGCGCGACGAGCGCGACGACTGCGACGACTGCGACGACGTACGCGAACTGCGGGCGCTGGAGCCGGCGCTGCCCGCCGAACCCCGCGAGCCCCGGCCGCCGCCTCCGGTGACGCCGGTCGGGGTCGAGCCGACCATGCCGTTCGACGCGACGACCGGCGCGAGACCGCACGTGCCGCAGTACAGCTCGCCGCCGCCCATGTCCTCGTAGGTCCCGCCGCAGCCGGGACGCTGACACGTCCGCCGTGCCTCACTCATGACGCTGCCTCCCCCTCGTCGCTCATACGCCGGGCCCCGTCCGGTCCACCGGTCCGCCCTCCCCGGGCACGCGCCGCGGGGAGCCCAGCGCCTCGGCCGCCGCGTGCTGGTAGCGCAGTACGGCCTGCTCGGCGACGCGCAGGTCGCAGGGCGCGCTCCACAGCATGCGGCGCGCCTTCTCGTACTTCTCCGCCAGCTCCGGGTCCTCGGCGAAGCCGAGGCGGGCCACCTTGGCCTTGTAGGCGTCGAGCCGGCCGCGCAGCTCGGCGCGGACCGCCAGCGGGGCGGTGACCGCGGTCAACGACTCGCGGGCGCGCAGCAGTTCGTCCTCCGCCTTCTCCTCCAGGGACTCCAGGAGCGGGGACAGCCGGTGCCACTGCGCGTGCCTGCGGTACTCGGCGGCCGCCGCCAGCTGCTCCTGGAGCACGATCGGCGGTCCGCCGACCACCGGCACCTCCGTCGCGGCGATCTTCGCCAGCACCTCGCCGCGCGCGATGCGCGCCTCGGCGAGCGTGCGGTCCGCGCGGGAGAGCACGTCCCGCAGCCGCACGATCCGCTGTTCGGCGTCCTGGCGCACGGCCAGCACGGCGTCGATCTCGCGGCGCACCTCCTCCAGGGCGCGCGCCTCGCGGTCGTACACCGTCGTGTCGGGACGGCCGCCGCCGGGCGCCGAACTGCCTTCCGTGGGCAGCCAGAAGGCCAGCGGGTCGGACACCACCCGCTCGCGCAGCCGCGTCAGGGTGCGGGTGATCCGCTCCAGGTCGTCGCCGGACGGGTGCTCGCCGGGGCGCACGCCCACGGAGTGCGCGAGCTTGCGGGTGCGCTGGAGCTCGGCGGCGAGTAAATCGATCCGGGCGGGCAGCGCCGACCACACCGCGTCGGCGGCGACCACCATGTCCAGGGAGGTCGCGTACAGCTGGTTCATCCGGTCCACCAGCGTCACCAGCGAATAGCGCTCGCTGAGCCGGCCCGGACCGCCGTCCGGGGTGGGCGCCTGGGCGAGGGCCGCCGCGCTGCCGGCCACGGTGACGGCCTCGCCGCGCAGCAGCTCCGTCAGCTCCGCCAGGTCCTCGCGGCTGGACCAGCGGCGCCGGGAGCGGATCTCCCGGGCGGTGCGCAGCGCGCCGGTGTACGCGTCGAAGTAGGACCACAGCAGCGTGATCGACGCCTCCGCGGCACTCCAGCGCTCGACGGTGACGCCGGTCAGCTCGGCGCCTTCGAGGAGTCTGCGGCCCGCGTGGTCCTGGAGGGCGAGCAGCGAGGTCTCGACCGCCTCGTGCTCCGCGCCGAGCCGCGCCAGCGCACGGTCCACATCGTCCCGGTCCATCACCGGCCCGGTGGGTCCCGTGTCGCCCATCGATCACCTCTCGCTGTCGCGGACTTGTGCTCTTTGCCTGTGTACGGCGTGTACGGATGCCGTTCAGCTCTTGCGCAGGTACTCCGGGGCCGGCGGCTCCGACTGCGCCGGGTCGTCGCCCATCGTCGGGGACAGCCACTCGTCGTACGAGTTCCGCCAGCCGTCGGCGCGGTCGGCGCGCCACTCCTCCAGGATCCGGTTGACCCGGCGTACCAGGTCGTCGGCGTCCTTCTTCATCGCCACGCCGTAGTACTCGGTGGTGAAGGGGTCGCCCTTCAGCTGGACCGTCGGGTCCTGCGCGGCCTGGCTTGCGGCGAGCGCGCCGTCGGTGACCACCGCGTCGACCTCGCCGAGCTGGAGCCGCACCAGGCAGTCGAGTTGGTTGGGCACGGTGGTGCCGAGGTCGGCGTCGGCGGCGAGCCGGCCGTCCTTCTGGTCCTGCTCCAGCGTGCTCAGCGCGGTGGAACCGGCCGCCGTGCAGATGCTCTTGCCGGCCAGCGTGTCGTCGTACCCGGTGATCGGGGACGACTTGGGGGCGAGCAGCTGCTGGCCGGTCCGGAAGTAGGGGGCGGAGAAGGCGACCTTCTCCAGGCGGGCGCAGTTGATGGTCATGGTGCGGACCACCATGTCGACCCGGCCGTCCTGGATCGCCGGCTCGCGCTGGTTGGTGGGTATGGCCTTGAACTGCACGGCGTCCCGCGGGGCCCCGGGGTGGGCCGCGGGCGCGGGGGGCCCGGGGGGTTTGTCAACCCCCCCCCGCGCGGGGGCCCCCCCGGTGGGGGGGGCGGGTGCCCCCCGGGGGGGGGTGTTGTGGGCGAC
>NZ_JBHXNW010000061.1:5098-29379 GCF_042717365.1 Streptomyces sp. NPDC058534 | reverse complement strand
GCGTGACTGTGCCGGCGCGTGTGTGTGTGTTGTGGGTGTGTCCAAGACCACCGCGGGCGCGGGCGGCGCGCGTTCGGCCCCCCGCCCCGGCGGTGCGCCAGGTCGATGTCGAAGCCCTCCAGCTCGGCGTCGCCGCCGCTGTTCGGGTCGCGGTAGCCCCAGCGGTAGCTGTTCTGGTCGACGCCGACGATCAGCTTGCGCTTCTCGCCCTCGCGGCCGCGGATCTCGTCGATGGTGGGGCCGTCGGCCGCGGACGGGGAGAGGGTCTGCTTCTCCGGGTCCGGGCACTCCTGCGCGGCCCGGGCCTGGCTGCCGTGGGCGACGCCGTGGCCGTCGTCCGCGCCGCCCGCGCCGCCGCTCTCGCCGTGTGAGCGGACCATCGGCAGGAGCAGGGCGAACAGCACCGCGAGGGCGCAGGCGAAGGCCATCGCGCCCACCCCGCCCCAGCCCTTCAGCCCGGTCCGCAATCGCCGCGCACGCATCCTCACGCCCCCTGCGCCTCCTGCGCCCCTTTCCATGGGGTCCCCTTCCCACCGGCCCGCCGGCCGCCCGTCCCGCCTCACCGGTACTCCGACAGCCTGCGTCCGATGCCCAGCAGCGCGCCGGCCGCGCCCAGTCCCGCCAGTATCCCGGCTCCCTGGGGCAGGAGGGTCATCGCGTCCACGCCGTCGCCGGCCGACCGCTCGAACTCGTCCTTCTCGTGCGCGAGCGCGGTGGCCAGCGAGTCGTCGACGCCGTCGAAGCACTCGACGGTGGCGCCCTCGCCGCCTATCACCAGGTCCAGTGCCTGCTGGTAGTTGCCGTAGTCGTCCTGCTCGCGGGCCGAGGCGTGCCGCTTCTTCCACTCCGTCATGTTGCCGCCTGCCGCGTCCACGGGCGACTCGCCCGCCTGGTCGTCGGCGAGCTTTCCCGCCTCCGCGAGCGCCTTGCCGAGGGCGTCCATGTTCTTCCCGAAGGCCAGGTCGTAGGAGTCGTACGTCTTGTCGCCCACCTTGGTGGTCTCCGCGCCGCGGGACACCAGGGTGAGGTTCTCGTTGCCCCGGGCCTTGAGGGAGGCGATGCGGGCCTCGTTCAGCGCGTTCAGCGAGCGTACGCCGTGCTCGTAGGAGTCGGTCAGGTTCGACCGGGCGACGCTGTGGCCGACGACCAGCCAGAGCATGACGACCGTGGCGGTGGCGGTGGCGGCGACCAGGCCGTGGTTCAGGACCCGGTTGGTGCGCCGGTAGTTGCGGTGCTGCGCCCAGGCCAGCGCGGCGAGCACCACGACGCCGAGGGCGATCGCGGCCCAGGGGTAGGGCTTGGCGTCGCCGTAGTCGGCGCTCAGCCGCCGGTTCTCCGTCTTGTAGAGGTCCTCCGCCGCCGGGAGCATCTCCTTCTGCATCTTCTCGTTGGCGTAGCGCAGGTAGGCGCCGCCGACCGGGAAGCCCTGCCGGTTGTAGGTGCGGGCGCGCTCGACCAGGCCCTTGTACTCGGGCAGCAGCCGGTTCAGCCTGGCGATGGTCTTCGCGGCCGGCGAGTCGGGGTCGGAGTTGGCGGCGGCGGTGACGAGCCCTTCGGCGGCGGCGCGGATGCCGTTGTCGTACCGGTCGCGGGAGTCCTTGGTCTCCTGGCCGCCGGCGAGGAAGCCGCTGGAGGCCGCCGTGTTGGCCTCGGCCAGGGAGCGGTAGATGCCGGCCGCGGCGGAGCTGAGGGGCTGGCTGCGGGTCAGCACGTCGTCGGCCGCGGTGGACCGGTCGTTCATCTGCCAGGCGGTGACGGCGCCGAAGGCGACGACCAGCGCGGCGAGCAGCGCGCCGATGATGCGCAGGCGTCCCGGTTCGGTGACCGCCGCCGCGCGCAGCCGGTCCACGCCCTCGGCGAAGGCGGTGCGCCGCGGTGGGGCCGGCGGCTGCGAGGGCGCCGCGGGTGAGCCGCCGGCCGGGCCCTGCTCGGGCGCCGGGGGGCCGGACTGCGGCGGCACGGCGGGCGGCGCGGGCATGCCCGGGCCCGGCGGCGCCGCGCTGCTGCCCTTCGGCGGTCGAGTCACTCCTGACCTCCCCCATGGTCATCCGTCGCCGCAAGTATCGCTGCCCGCACCGACATTCGCACCGGCCTTCACCCGATCTTGATTTGATCACGGTGCAACGCACCACCCCTGCCCATGAATACGCCGGCGGAACCGGTTCGGTTCCCCGAGCCGGCCCCGCCGCCCGTCCGGCGCGGCCTCAGACCGCGAACCGCTCCCGCACCCGCGCACGGGCCCCGGCCCCCGCACCCACCCGGTCCAGACCCAGCAGCGCCGCGCCCAGCACCGGCCGTGCCGTCACCACCGTGGGGACGGCCTTGGGGGCGCGGGCCGCCAGCAGCTCCCGTATCCGGTCGTCGAGCTGCGGATGGCGCGCCGCCAGGACGCTGCCGCCGAGCAGGACCGGCGCCGGTTCGGACAGCAGGTCCAGCCGGGTCAGCGCGACCGTCGCCATCGCCACCACCTCGTCGGCCTGCCGGTCCACGATCGACCGGGCGAGCGGGTCGCCGGCCGCCGCCGTGGCGAACAGCACGGGGGTCAGCTCGTGGCGCCGGACGGGTTCGACGTGTCGCAGGTGCAGGGCCTCGATGAGGGCGTACATCGAATCGAGCCCGAAGTGCGCCGGCAGCGTCCGGGCCAGTTCCGTGGGCCCGCCCCGGCCGTCCTCCGCGCGTGCCGCGTGCCACAGCGCCTCCTCGGCCAGCCCCCAGCCGCCGCCCCAGTCGCCGGACAGGCGGCCGATGGCGGGGAAGCGGGCGGTGCGGCCGTCGGGGCGCATGCCGACGCAGTTGACGCCGGCCCCGCACACGACGGCGACGCCGAGCGGCTCGTCGACGCCGGCCCGCAGGATCGCGAACGTGTCGTTGCGCACGTCGACACTCGCGCCCCACGCGCGCGCGTGCAGCGCGGCGGCCAGTTGCTCCTCCTCCACGGGCAGGTCGGCGTTGGCCAGGCACGCCGACACATGCTCGACGGAGCCGACACCAGCCGCCGCGAAGGCCCGCGTCACCGCCTCCGCCAGGGCGTCCACGGCCCGTTCGACGCCCACCGCGGGCGGGCGGAAGGCACCGCCGCGGGCCGTGCCCAGCACCTCCCCGTCCGCCGTCACGACGGCCACGTCGGTCTTGCTGTTGCCCGCGTCGACGGCGAGGACGCTCGCGGTCAGGCCCACGCCAGGTGCTCCCGGTTGTGTGCGATCAGCCGGTCGGTGAGCTGCTCGGCGTACCCGTACTGGCCGACGAGCGGGTGGGCGAGCAGCGCCCGGAAGACCCGGTCCCGGCCGCCGCGCAGGGCCGCGTCCAGGGCGAGGTCCTCGTACGCGGTCACGTTCGCCATCAGGCCCGCGTAGAGCGGGTCCACGGCCGCCACCGGCAGCGGGGCGGCACCCTTGGGCCCCACCGCGGCCGGCACCTCGATCACGGCGTCGTCGGGCAGGAAGGGCAGCGTGCCCCGGTTGTACGTGTTGACCACCTGGTACGGGGAGCCCGCGCCGCCGAGCAGGGCGGCGGCCAGGTCCACGGCGGCCTCCGAGTAGTAGGCGCCGCCGCGCTTGGCGAGCAGGGCGGGCTTCTCGTCCAGGGCCGGATCGCCGTACATCTCCAGCAGTCGCCGTTCCATCTCCGCGACCTCGGCGGCCCGGGAGGGCTTGGTGCGCAGTTCGTCCACGACCTCGTCGTGCGCGTAGTAGTAGCGCAGGTAGTAGGAGGGGACGACGCCGAGGCGGTCCAGGAGGGGCCGGGGCAGGCGGAGGTCGGCGGCGACCGCGTCCCCGTGTTCGGCGAGCAGCCGGGGCAGGACGTCCTCGCCCTCGGGGCCGCCGAGCCGGACGCCGGTCTCCCAGGTGAGGTGGTTGAGGCCCACGTGGTCCAGGTGGACGTCGGCGGGCGTCACGCCGAGCAGCGCGGCGAACTTGCGCTGCAGCCCGATCGCCACGTTGCACAGGCCGACCGCCCGGTGGCCCGCCTGGAGCAGGGCCCGGGTCACGATGCCGACCGGGTTGGTGAAGTCGATGATCCAGGCGTCCGGGTTGGCCCGCCGGACCCGCTCGGCGATGTCCAGCACCACCGGCACCGTGCGCAGCGCCTTGGCCAGGCCGCCCGCGCCGGTCGTCTCCTGGCCGACGCAGCCGCACTCCAGCGGCCAGGTCTCGTCCTGCTCGCGGGCCGCCTGGCCGCCGACGCGCAGCTGGAGCAGTACGGCGTCGGCGCCCTCCACGGCCGCGTCCAGGTCGGAGGTGGTGGCGACACGGCCGTCGTGTCCCTGCCTGGCGAAGATGCGGCGGGCGAGGCCCCCGACCAGTTCCAGCCGGTCCGCCGCCGGGTCGACGAGGACCAGCTCCTCGACGGGCGGCGCGTCCCGCAACCGGGCGAAGCCGTCCACGAGTTCGGGCGTGTAGGTCGAACCGCCGCCGACCACGGTGAGTTTCATGCAGTCATCCCCCTTTGCTCGGGTCAGTGTCAGTGTGACGCCCTTGACGAGCGCCTTCTGCGGCGTTCGGATCGTCCGAGGCGCCGGAATCGGCCTCGCCGGTACAGGCGGTGGCGAGCAGGGCGAGGGAGGCGGAGGTGGCGACCGCGAGCGCGGCTTTTCTGGATATTCCGGGCATGGCGAAGCTCCCTGGGGCAGGGCGTGGCGGGACGGGGGGCGCTGGTGCGGGGTGGGTGGTGCCGTGCGGGGGTGGCTCAGCGTGAGGTGTCGAAGACCTCGTCGCGGGTGGTCGCGAGCGCGCTCTCCAGCGCGCCGCGCAGTACGGGGTGTTCGGTCACGTCACCGACGACGAGCCGGGGCCGGGAGGCGGCCAGCTCCTCCAGCTCGTCCTGGACCAGGTCGCGCAGCGCCTCGCCGCCGGCCGCGAGCGAGGTGCCGCTCAGGACCACCAGCTCGGGGTCGAGCACCGAGACGAGGGAGGCGAGGCCGGTGGCCAGGCGGGTGGCGTAGGTCTGGAGCAGCCGGCGGTGCGGGTCGTCGTCGGTGTGCGCGGCACGGGCGACGAGGGCCGCGGCGGCCTCGTAGTACGGCCCCGACGGCAGGTCGGTGAGGCCCAGCTCGCGGGCCAGTCCCGGCAGCGCCTGGGAACCGGCCAGCTCCTGGAAGCCGCCGCTGCCGGTCCGGCTGACCTTGCGGACCAGCGGGGCGCCCGGCACCGGCAGGAACCCGACCTCGCCCGCGCCGCCGGTCCAGCCGCGGTGCAGCCGGCCGCCGAGGACCAGCGCGGCGCCCAGGCCCTCCTGGTTCCACAGCAGCACGAAGTCCTCGTGCCCCCGGGCCGCGCCGAGGCGCTGCTCGGCCACGGCCGCGAGGTTCACGTCGTTCTCGTACTCCACCGGCATCGGCAGCGCGGCGGCGAGTTCGTCGAGGAGGGCGGGGGAGTGCCAGCCGGGCAGGTGGGAGGCGTAGCGCAGCCGTCCGGTGCCCGGGTCGAAGGCGCCCGGGGTGCCGATGACGAGGCGGTGGACGTCGGCCCGGGCGAGTCCGGCGGCCTTCACCGCGCCGTCGAGGGCGTCCGTGACCTGCTGGACGACCGGGGCGACGGGCCGCCGGCCCGGGGTCGGCAGCTCGTACCGGCCGACGGTGCGCCCGGTGACGTCGGCGACCGCGGCCAGGACGCGGTCCGGGGTGACGTCGAGTCCGGCGGCGTACGCGGCGGCCGGGTTGACCTCGTAGAGCTGGGCGCCGGGCCCGGGACGCCCCTCGGTAGTACCCCCGGCCAGCACCAGCCCCGCGGCCTCCAGTCGGGCCAGCAACTGCGAGGCGGTCGGCTTCGACAGGCCGGTCAGCTTGCCGATCCGGGTCCGGGACAGCGGCCCGTGCTCCAGCAGGAGGTCCAGGGCGGCCCGGTCGTTCATGGCGCGCAGGACGCGCGGGGTGCCCGGCGTTCCGGCGGTACCTGCCATGCGTGTCCACACCTGCCTCTCGGCCGCTCAGCCTTTCAGTGGGGGACGGGTAAGTCCACTGCGCGCCCCACCGACGGTGACTGTTAGGAAAGTTTCCTGTTGGCTGAGAAACGTAGGCCCGCCCGGGAGGGGGCGTCAAGAGACCGCCCCCGAGGCAACGCAGTCGTTACCTCGGGGGCGGCGTCGGGTTGGTATCCGGGCGGTGGGGGCCCGGTCCGGCTACTTACTGGTGCTCGGCGGAGGAATCGGGGACGCGGCGACGGACTGCGGCGACACCGTGCTCGCGTACGCCGACGGCGCCGCGACACCCGCCGTCGGGTCGGCGGCGGCCGGGACGCCGTCCACCGGGAACGTGGCCCCGCCGACGATCGCGATGCCGGCCTCGTCGAAGCCCCGCTTGATGCGCCAGCGCAGCTCACGCTCGACGGTGAGGGCCTTGCCGGGCATGGTCTTCGCGGAGACCCGCACCACCATGGAGTCGAGCAGTACGGAGTCCAGGCCGAGGACCTCGATCGGACCCCAGAGCATCTCGTTCCAGGGCTCCTCCTTGCTCATCCGCTCGCCGACCGCGGCGAGGGTCTCCTTCACCTTGTCCAGGTTCTCGTCGGAGCGGACGGTCACGTCCACGCCGGCCGTGGACCAGCCCTGGGAGAGGTTGCCGATCCGCTTGACCTCGCCGTTGCGGACGTACCAGATCTCGCCGTCGACGCCGCGCAGCTTGGTCACCCGCAGCCCGACCTCGATGACCTCGCCGGAGGCCACGCCCGCGTCGATGCTGTCGCCGACGCCGTACTGGTCCTCCAGGATCATGAAGACGCCGGACAGGAAGTCGGTGACCAGGTTGCGGGCGCCGAAGCCGATCGCCACGCCCGCGACACCGGCGGACGCCAGCAGCGGGGCCAGGTTGATCTGGAAGGTGCCCAGGATCATCAGCGCGGCGGTGCCGAGGACGACGAAGCTGGCCATCGAGCGCAGTACGGACCCGATGGCCTCCGAACGCTGCCGGCGCCGCTCGGCGTTGACCAGCAGTCCGCTCAGCGCGGTGCCGCCGGACGACCCGGTCCTGCGGTTCATCCGCTCTATCAGCTTGGTGATCGCCCGCCGCACCACCGCCCGCAGGACCGCCGCGATCACCACGATCACCAGCACCCGCAGCCCGATCGCGAGCCACGTCGACCAGTTCTCCTCGACCCAGCCCGCGGCGTTCGTCGCCTGTTCCTGGGCGTCCTGGAGCGAGGGCACCGGTGTCGTCGTCGACTCCGAGGGGGTCGGGGACGGCGATGGACCGGCGGCCATGCGGACGGCGGCGGACAGGGACACGACGGCTTACCTCCAGGTGCGGCGGCCCGTCCTGAGAGGTCCGGTCCAAGGTCACGGAAAGGTCACCGGACGGGCAGATGCACCACACTAACGGGGCACCGGGCGCGGAACGGCCCGAAATGGGCGGGAGAGACGGTCCTCACCCGCGCTCGGACTGGTCACGCCCCCGGCGCCGCGCCCCGTGTGGTCGAAAACACTCCCGGCCCGTTACCGGGACATGGTGGCGCTTCGACCAGCCATGAGGGGAGACTGAACCAGATCGTCCCGGCGCGAGCCACGCGCCGCCGACGCCCAAGGAGGCACCCGTGCCGCATGTCCTGGTCCTCAACGCGTCGTACGAGCCGCTCGGCGTCGTACCGCTCCGCCGCGCGCTCGTCCTCGTCCTCGAGAACAAGGCCGTATGCCTTGAGGAGTCCGGCGCCTACCTGCACAGCGCGACCGTCACCGTGCCCGCACCCAGCGTGGTCCGGCTCAAGCGGTTCGTGCGGGTCCCCTACCGGGGGCCCGTCCCGCTGACCCGACGGGCGCTGTTCGCCCGCGACGGGGGCCGCTGCATGTACTGCGGCGCCGTCGCCACCAGCGTCGACCACGTCATCCCGCGCAGCCGCGGGGGGCTGCACGCCTGGGACAACGTGGTGGCGTCCTGCCGCCGCTGCAACCACGTCAAGGCCGACCGGCACCTCGGCGAGATCGGCTGGCGCCTGCACCACAAACCCGCCCCACCCACCGGCCTGGCCTGGCGCATCATCGGCACGGGCCATAGGGACCCGCGCTGGCTGCCCTACTTGCAGCCGTACGGCGCGGAGGACGCGATGGCCCGGATCGACGGCATTTCCGCCTGACGGTCCGGGCCTTCGCGTACGCCGGGCCGGGGCCGCTCAGCGCACCCAGTTCTTCAGCGGCTCGGTGTCCAGCGCGATCCCGACCGGCTCGGGCAGGACAACCTCCTTGCCGAAGGGCAGCGTCTGCACGGTCTCGTACCGGCCCCCGTCCGGCCGGCTGTGCACCTTGACCTCGCAGGTGTCACGGTCGATCAGGAGGTATACGGGGATGCCGGTCTCGGCGTAGGCGCGGGGCTTCTCGACGCGGTCGCGCCGGTCGGTGTCGGAGTCGTACGAGGTGACTTCTACGACCATGAGGACGGGGGCGGGGTCGGCCCATTCGCCGGCGCCGCCGAAGGTGTAGCTGGGGGCGAGGGAGCCGTCGGGGCGGGCACGGCCCTCGCGGCGGGCGCCGACGATCAGACCCTGCCGGGAGTTCAGCCACAGCTCGGGGCGCTGTTGCAGGCAAGCGCGGGTGAGCCACTGCAGCGTGCTTCCGCGGTTGCCGTCGGGCGATGCCTTCCCGCTCAGACTCCCGTGAATGAACTCCAGGCGCGCGCCCTCCGCCGTCCTGACGGCATGCCGGGCGAGTTCTTCGAATTCGGTGACGAGCATCTGGGGCGGGTTGGCGGTCACATGCCTCACCGTAGGGGATGCCGGGCGGGGGAGGAGATGTCCCACTCGGCGTACACGGTCTTGCCGACGGTGCGCGGCTCCCAGCCCCACCGCGCGGTGACCGCCTCGACCAGTAAGAGTCCTCGTCCGAACTGACCGGCGGCGCTCCCGACCGGGCGCGGGCTCGGCAGCCGCTCACCGCGCGGGTCGCTCACCTCGACCCGCAGGGTGCGGTGACCGAGGGTGACCCGCACGCGGATGAGCCGTCCCCGGAGGCTGCCGTGCAGCAAGGCGTTGGTCATCAGCTCCGAGACGACGAGGGCGATGTCTCCGGCGAGTCCCGGCTGTCCCCACTCGGCAACGAGTCGGGCGGCTCTGCGCCGGGCGAGGGGGATGCTGCGCTGGGTGGGGGTGTAGTCGAGGCGGTCTTCGCGGAGGAGCGGTGTGGGCAGGGGCGCGGGGTCTGTCATGGAGAGGAGCCTCCTGATGCGAGCGGCGGTGGCTCTGCCGCGCCTGCGCGAGGGCAGCGCGGTGCACTTCCGCCGAGGAAGGGGCCACGGAGTCAGCGGCTGGATACTCAACGTAGTGGGTTCGTCTTCCCGGGGGCAATCGCTACAGGGAATTAATTCCCCAGAGTTGGACGGGATAGACGGATCGGCGCGACACTGTGGCGGTGACGCGATCAACTCAAGCCGCAGGAAACCGGATCTCGACGGTTCTGGGCCGCAAGCTGGGTGCCGAGCTGCTGCGTCTGCGTGACGCATCGGGCAGGACCCAGCAGCAGGCAGCCGGGGCCATCTCGGCGACCGCGACGAAGGTCGTGAAGATGGAACGCGGCTGGGTTCCCATGAGGGACCCGGACATCCGCGCGCTTTGTGAGTTCTACGGGGTGGGGCGCGAGGGCCGGACCGTCAACCGGCTGCTCGGCCTCGCTCGGCTGGACCGGGAACGTCGTAAGGCCAAGGGGTGGTGGAGGCAGTCGCCGCAGGCCGAGGCGGTGGCGGAGTACATCTCCATGGAGGATGTGGCCAGTCGGATCCGCACCTGGCAACAGTCCTTCGTACCCGGCCTGCTCCAGACGCCCGAGTACACGAGGGCGCTGGTGGTCAGCGAGGGTGTCTGGACGGATCCGGACGAGATCGAGGGTGTCGTCGACGTCCGGAAGAAGCGGCAGGAGCGTCTGGAGGGGAGCGAACCCCTTCAGTTGTACGCGGTCATCTGGGAAGCGGCTCTGCGGCAGCAGGTTGGCGGGCCCGACGTGATGCGTGCGCAGCTCCACCGCATCCTGGAGCTGGCGCAACTTCCCAACGTGCGGCTTCAGGTGCTGCCGTTCCGTGCGGGCGGGCACGCCTGTATGGCTGGAGCCTTCAGCATCGTCTCGTTCGTCGAGCCCGAGGCCGTGGATGTGGTCCACGTCGACACCATCGCGGCTACCGTGTGGGTCGAGGACGGGGGCGAAAGCGCCACGTACAGCTCGTTCTTCGACCGCACCGCACGACTGAGCCTGGCGCCCAAGGACTCGCTCAGACTGATCGAGAGCATCAGCGAGGACATGCATTGATGAACGGCTTCGACTTCGTGAGGTCCAGCTACAGCAGCGGAAGCGGCGAGTGCGTGGAAGTCGCCCTCAACGTCCCCGAAACCGTGGCCGTCCGCGACTCCAAGGACTCCGGCGACGGCCCGATACTCCGCCTCACCCCGGAGGCGTGGACGGAGTTCACCGCGTCGCTGAACTGACCTCCGCACACGAGTCGTTCACCGGAACGGTCACGGGCAGGGCGGCTCGGTGTCCAGGGCGATCCCGACCGGCTCGGGCAGGACAACCTCGTTGCCGAAGGGCAGCGGCTGCACGGTCTCGTCCCGTACGTGGACTCGCCGTCAGCCGAGTAGGTCTGACGGGTGGTCGATTCGGGTCGGGAACGGGGATCCTGTGGCCGAAATCGGCTGCGAAGGGCGGAGTCACTCCGCACAGGCTGAGGTATCCGTTCACACTCTGTGTGAGAGCGAACCCGTACCCGTCGGGTGTCCGCGTACTGCAGCCGCGCGGGCGTGAATCCCGGTCGGCCTCGATCGTCCAGCCCTGCCCCACCCAGACCCGCAACATCAGATCGTAGTACCGGTCGGAAGTCGTTCGAGGGCAGGGTCACACCGTCGTGGAACGTCGCCTTGGGAAGGTCCGGATGCCGCAGCGCAAGCGCTAGTTCGGGAGGCAGCGCCCCGAGCGTCTCGGTGAAGTACCACAGCAGCCGGGCGCGGAGCGCGGCCTGGGTCGGCTCCGCCGGCATGCGGTCCTCGTTTCGTCGTGGCGGGGGACTGTGCGCCGCCGCTTTGGAAACACGAGCGTTGGAGGGGGACTCGCGGGTATCAACGGCCCGTAGATTACCTGCGATCGGCGGGCCGGTCGGGGTCCCGTACGGAGGGGGCAGCCTTGGCGCAGATACCGGGCGCGAGCGAGAAGCTGGACCGGCTGGGCCGGATTCTGCGTGCGCGGATGGTGGAACTGATCGGCGGTCTGACTCCGGGCAGCGATCTCGGCTCGCTGCTCTTCAGCGGGCCGAGGGTCGTGGAGTGGCGCGAGCCGCTGCGTCACGAGTACTGGGCCCAATTCCGCGGGGAGCGGCCCGCGAGCGTCCGTCCCGCCGAGGCCGCGTCCCGCGCAGCCGTCCTGCTCGACTCGGCGCAGGGGGAGGTGGCCGAGTCGCAGGAGAACGACGGGCCGAAGCGCTGGTACGTGGTCACCGGCCGTCAGGACGGCAGCGGTATCGAGGTCCGTGTGAGCGGCCACACACCCACCGTGGTGTTCACGGGGCGGACACCGGCGATGCTTCTGTACGGTCCGCAGGAGTTCCGGTGGCCCGAGCCGGTGTGCACGCCCGAGACCGTCTCGCCCGGGTATGTGCTGTGCTACGAGTGCGAAGGCCTGGGCGCGTGCCCCGGCTGCGGCGGGCACGCGCCCAGGCCTTCGCCGCGGGCCGCCGGCACACCCGCTGCGTCGTGTGCCACACGGAACGTGTCTGCCTGTTCTGCCGGGGCGCCGGTCAGCTATACATCGCAGACCTCTCGCCGAACCAGCGGGGCTTCTACCCCGAACTGGGTTAGCCTGCCCGCTTGTCGTTCGCTTTCGCGACTTCATCGACCGGCGTCGTACAGGATCAGGCGGCCACGCCCCGGTCCCTGAGCAGCGCGGTGTAGGCCGCCTCGGCGGCGCGCCCCTCCACGGTTCCGGGCGGGGTGTGCGTCAGGAAGCTGTCCGTGTCGCCGTGGTGGAGGACGCTGCCGCCGTACATGACGGTGACGTGGTCGGCCTCCTCCGCGAGGTCGGCGACGTCGTGCGTGGACAGCAGGACCCGTACGTCGTCGGTGAGCGTGCGCAGGATGTCCCGGAACACGCGGCGCTGGTAGGGGTCCATGCCGGCGGTGGGCTCGTCCAGCAGCAGGATCCGCGCGCCGTGCACCAGCGCACCCGCGACGCCCACCCGGCGCAGCTGGCCGCCGGAGAGGCGATTCGTGCGCGTACCCGCCTGGTCGGCCAGGTTCACCCGCCCCAGGGCCCGGCGCGCCTGCTGCCAGGCCTCCGCGCGGTTCATCCCCTTGAGCCAGCCGACATAGGCGACGTACTCCCGCGCGGTCAGCGTGGGCATGGGGACGATGTCCTGCGGCATCCACGCCACGGCCTGCCGGTAGGTGGCCGTGCCGGCCGGTTCGCCGTCCAGGGTCACCCGGCCCTGCTGCGGCCTGTTCACCGAGGCCGCGAGCTTCAGCAGGGTGGACTTGCCCGCGCCGTTGGGACCGAGCAGGACGGTGAGACCCTCCGGCAGGGCGTAGGAGAAGTCCCGCAGCACGGGCTGCTTCCAGCGCCGGTAGCCGTAGGTGCAGTTGCTGAGTTCGAGTGTCACGCTGTTTTCCTCGACGAACGGATCTGGGCGGCAAGGCCGATGGCGAGCACCGCCAGGGAGGCGACGGCCGCGAACAAGTTGTCCGCGGGGAGGGCGACAACGGTCCACAGGTGCGGCACGTTCCCGCGGAACCCGACGACCACGACGGTGACCAGCCACCCCACCGGGATCATCACCGCCGACTGGCCGGCCCAGGCCCGGCCGAGCAGCATCAGGCCGGTCAGGAACACCGCGTTGCGCCCGCCGGCCGTGGCGCCTGCCGTGCCTTGGGCGGCGGCCACCAGCGCACTGCACAGCACAGCAGCGCCCACCACCGCGACCACGAGCAGGTTGTCGAGGCGGGTCAGGGGGCGGACCCCGGAGACCTCGGCGGCGGGCAGCCGCGACTCCAGAGCAGCCATCAGGCAGGCGAAGAGGGGGACGGGCACGAACATCGACAGCGCGACCCTGGGGGCGCCGGTGATGGAGGGCAGCAGCACCGTGGTGCCCTGCACCGCGTAGAGCGCGGCGGCGAAAGCGACGAGGGCGAGGGGGAGCAACTGGTGGCCCCGGCGCGCCTTGAACCACCACCTCACGACGCCTTCGCCTCACAGGTGTCGAGCGTGCGCCTGATCCACCGCGACTGCTCGGCCGCGGGCTCGGCCAGCACCTTCTTGACGTCGGCCCGCACCAGCTTCTCCAGTTCGACCGCCACGGGGTCCCGGCCCTCCTGCGCCCGCCGCTGCCGGTACGCGTCTTCCTGGCCGGTCTTGACGGCAGCCCACAGCCAGGCGGCGTGCGCATTGCGTGCGGGGACCTGCTTGCAGCGGAAGTGCAGGGAGCGTACGACGATCTGGTACGTGGCGTCGCCGCCGCGCACCGCACCGGTGAGGACCATGCGCCACTTGGTGTCCGTGGACGGCTTCCGCAGGCGCCCGTCGGCGTAGCTGTCGGTGATCAGTTCGGGTCGGGCCGTGGTCGCCCCGGCCTCGCGCAGTACGCGCAGTGCCTCGGCGGTCTCGCGCTGGACCTGTGGCAGACGCTGCGCGTTGAATTCCGGCACGCACATGCGCGGCGCGCTCCCGGAGCAGACCATCGCGACGTGCCCGCTGGTCAGCGGCGGTGTGGCCGACCAGCCGGAGGCGGCTCGGTAGGCACCCAGCACGCCGGTCACGGCGACCACGGCCGCGACGACGACCCGGACGGCCCGCCAGCCGTAGGGCAGCCAGAGGATCAGCAGGCCCACGGCGATGCCGCCGGCCAGCAGCACGGGCACCGCCGCCGTGATCAGGTCGGGTACCTCTCCGTAGCCGATGCTGCCGAACTGACCTGAGACGTGGCGGGGCCAATAGGGCAGTACGGCACGGGTGAAGGCGACGGTGATCCAGTCGGCCACGGCCAGGATCGGGGTGGCGATGATGCGGGGCAGCCAGCAGCCGACGGCGAACCCCAGGACGGCGTGGGCGACGCACAGGACCAGTCCGGCGAGCGGCAGTCGCAGGCCGTCGAGAGTGGGCAGGGTGGCGGACCGGGCCAGCGAGACCGCCGCAGGCAGCAACAGGACCAGCCAGGACAGCGCGATCACGGGTGCGAGGGCGTTGGCCGCGATGCGATAACGCGAACGAGCGGGTGCCAGTGCCCATACCCGTGCGCTCCGCAGTCGGCCACTTTCCCAGCAGGCCAGTGCGGCAGCAGTCGCATAAGCCAACGCGTAAAGCGTCTTGAGCGGCTCCGCGATAATGCTGGGTGCGTAATTGTAATAGCTGGAAAGAGGCGCTGTTTCGCCCGCCAGATAATAGAGGAGAGTCAGGGCGAGGACGATTGGTCCGGCCCATCGGACACTACCGCTGCGCAGACTGGTACTGAATTTCATGGAGTCTCACTGACCACGTTCCGGGCCGGGACGGGGGCGCCCCGGGTGGGACGCCCCCCAATGGGCTGAGATCAGCCGTCGGCCTTGGTGGTGTCGACGGAGACGCTCTTCACGCTCAGCTGCGGGCCGAAGGTGGAGCCGCCAATCTTCATGATCTTGAAGTAGTAGTCCCGCTTGCCGGACGGCAGGTCGGTCCACTCGCCGTTGCTGGTCCCGCCGCCGAAGCAGGCGGTGTACGTCTTGTTGTCGTAGGACTCGTCCGGCTGCAGCGATATGTCGTTCCACATCTGCACGTCGGTGCTCTTGGAGCCGTCGGTGGTGCAGTTGGTGAACAGGACCTGCGAGTACAGCTCGTCCGACCAGCGGCGCGACTCGAACGACGCGCTGGCGGCCGTGATCGAGCTGCTCCAGTTGGCTTCGGCGATGGGGGCGAGCGCGAGCGTGATCACTGCCGCCGTGCCGGTCACCATCGAAATACGAGCACTGCGCTTCATAATCTCTATTCTTCCCTTATGGGGCATGGGTAGATATTTGTGAAGCGGAAAGCCCCCCGCATTCCCCCACCCCCGTGAGCGCAGGGGCTGATGTCCCCGCAAACGGAATCTAGCGCAGTAGTTACCGGTCAGGCAACTTCGAATTTCGCGGTGAATCACCCGAAGGTGCGTGAATGTTCTGTTCGCCCTCGCGAAATGCTCCGTTTGCCCTCGGCCGGCGCGGGGGCCTGGTGGCGGCACGGCACTCCGTCGCCCCGCCGGCCGCGTGTCCGCCCACGCGGGCGCAGTCGAAGGTGATGACGCGCGGGGGCACAATGTGATGAGGGGCACGTTGTCGGTCAGGTCAGGTCTGGGTCGGCGTCGACTGGGTAGGGGGCCGCTGTAACCCGCCATAAGCGTGCTCGCAACACAGCCCGACCCAAAGGAGACCTCCGTGGCTGCACCCCTCCTGCTCCCGGCCCCTTCCAAACCCGTGGCGGAGCCGTCCACGCCCTGGGCCAAGCCCTCCGCCGCCTCCGAGCCCCCGCACTACTGCGTCTTCGGCGCCGCCCAGAGCTTCGCCGAGACCCCGCTGACCAGCGAACCTCCGCTGCCCGACGCCGAGCCCCTGACCAGCGAGTCGCCGTTCGCCGACGCCGTACCGCTGACCAGCGAGTCCTCGCCCGAGCTCACGGCGGACGTGCCGGAGCAGGGCGGCCCCTCCTTCGCCGTCCCGGAACCGACGAGGTCGTAGATCACAGATGCCAGCAGCCGGGCCGGCCGAGCCCCCCGCCGAGGACCTTCCCGAGGATCTGACCAGGCTCGCCGCCCTGCACGGCGTCGCCACCTCCTACCGTCCGTCCCCGGACCGCACCGTCCCGGCCTCGGCCACCGCGGTGAGCCTCGCGCTGGCCGCCCTCGGCGTGGACACGAGCACCCCCGAGGCCGTACGGGCCGCGCTCGCCGCCCGCGAGACCGGGCTGCGTGACCGCCTGCTGCGGCCCACCGTCGTCGGCCGGAGCGACGGCGGCACGCCGGCCGCCCTCGCCGCACTGCCCGAGGGCACCCGGCTCCGCGTCGACACCGAGCAGGGCGAGACCCGCGACGACGCCGGACGGCTCCCGTCCGGCGTCCACCGCCTGACCGCCACCGCCCCCGACGGCCGCACCGCACAGGCCCACCTGATCGTGGCGCCCGCCCGGCTGCCCGCGCCCGCCGGGCGCTCCCACGGCTTCCTCGTCCAGCTCTACTCCCTCCTCTCCCGCCGCTCCTGGGGCATGGGCGACCTCGGTGACCTCCGCGAACTGGCCGACTGGGCCGGACGCGCCCTCGGCGCCGGATTCGTCCAGGTCAACCCCCTGCACGCGGCCGTGCCCGGCGCCCCCTCCGACCCCTCCCCGTACCGGCCCTCCTCGCGCCGCTTCCCGGACCCCGTCCACCTGCGGATCGAGGACGTGCCCGAGTACGCGTACGTCACCGACCCCGACCGCGCCCGGACGCTCGGGGAACGGGCGGGGCGGCTGCGCGGCGCCGTACTGGACGACGGCGCCCTCATCGACCGCGACGCCGTGTGGGAGCTGAAGCGCGACGCCCTCGACCTGCTCCACGAGGTCCCCCTCGGACCCGGCCGCCGCGCCGCCTACTGCGACTACCTCGCCGCACAGGGCACCGCGCTGGAGGACCACGCCACCTGGTGCGCGCTCGCCGAGATCCACGGTCCCGACTGGCACCGCTGGCCCGAGGGCCTGCGCGACCCCCGCTCGGCCGCCACCGACCGCGCCCGCACCGAGCTGATGGACCGCGTCGACTTCCACTCCCGGCTCACCTGGCTCACCGACACCCAGCTCACCGCCGCCCAGCACACCGCCCGCGAGGCCGGCATGCCGGTCGGGATCGTCCACGACCTCGCCGTCGGCGTGCACCCGCGCGGCGCCGACTCCTGGGCGCAGCAGGACCACTTCGCCCGCGGCATGTCGGTGGGCGCCCCGCCCGACGCCTTCAACGCCCTCGGCCAGGACTGGGGCCTGCCACCCTGGCGCCCCGACCGCCTCGCCGACTCCGGGTACGCGCCCTTCCGGGACCTGCTGCGCGGCCTGTTCCGCTACGCCGGCGCGCTGCGCGTCGACCACGTCATGGGCCTGTTCCGCCTGTGGTGGGTCCCCGAGGGCCACCCGCCCACCGAAGGCACCTACGTCCACTACGACGCCGAGGCCATGCTCGCCGTCCTCGTCCTGGAGGCCACCCGGGCCGGCGCCGTCGTCATCGGCGAGGACCTGGGCACCGTCGAACCCGGCGTGCGCGAGGCGCTGCGCGAACGCGGGGTGCTCGGCACCTCGGTGCTGTGGTTCGAGCGCGACTGGACCGGCGACGGCCGGCCGCTGCCCCCCGAGCGGTGGCGCGCCGACTGCCTGGCCACCGCCACCACCCACGACCTGCCGTCCACCGCCGCCCGCCTCACCGGCGAGCACGTCGAACTCCGCGACCGCCTCGGCCTGCTCACCCGCCCGCTGGAGCGGGAGCGCGCCGAGGCCGCGGCGGACACCGCGGAGTGGCTCGACGTCCTGGCCCGGCTCGGGCTGCTGCACGGCACCGGCGGGGACACCGGTACCCCCGCCGAGGAGGCGGAGATCCAGGCCGTGCACCGCTTCCTGCTGCGCACCCCGGCCCGCATGGTCGGCATCTGGCTCCCGGACGCCGTCGGGGACCGCCGCCCGCAGAACCTCCCCGGCACCTGGGACCAGTACCCGAACTGGCGGCTGCCCGTCGCCGACGCCGAGGGACGCCCGGTGACCCTGGAGGACCTGGCCGCCTCACCCCGCCTGCACGCCCTGATCGACGTCGTACGGGAACGCGGCGGCGACCGGGACTGCTGAGCCGGGCGCCGGCGGGCCCCGTACGGGCACCCCGGGCGCGCGGTCCCCGAGGCCGTTCGCTAACTTGGCACCGTGGACAAGAAGAACGCCCTGCGCGCCGGCGCCCTGGCAGCCGGTACGACGCTGATGATGCTGCTCATGTCGTCCCCCGCGCTCGCGCTGACCCGCGACGACGGCGACGACCCCGGCACCGGCCTGAGCGTCATCGAGACGCTGGGCTACTACGTCCTGGCCCCGCTCGCCCTGTTCGTGGTCATCGCCGGTCTGGTCATGGTCCTGGACAAGTCCAAGCCGGAGCACCGGGTGATCACCCCCAACACCAAGGGCAAGACCAAGGGCAAGACCAAGGCCAAGGCCGAGGTGGCCGCGAAGGTCTGAAGGGTCTGAGCCGCCAACGCCCGGCCTCACACCTCAGCTCGACCGAGGGCGCCGCTCCCATCGCACGGATGGGGGCGGCGCCCTTTGGCGTTTTCACGGGTCGGGGTCGCGTGGTTCAGGGATTCGGCTGTCAGGGATTCGGCGCGGTCAGATAGCGCTGGAGCGTGGGCGCCAGCCACGCCAGGACCTCCTCGCGGTGCAGCTCCACGGCCGGCGGGAACCGCAGGATGTACCGGGCGAGCGCCAGACCGAGCACCTGCGTCGCGACGAGCGCGGCCCGCGCGGGAGCCTGCTCGGGGTCCGGGCACACCCGTCGGGCGACCGGCAGCACCTGGTCGCGGAAGATGCCCTGCATGCGCTCGGCTCCGGCCTGGTTGGTGGTCCCGGCCCGGAGCAGGGCCGTGAGCACCTCGTTCTCCTCCCATCGGGAGAGGAAGTGCGTCATCAGGGCCCGTCCGACCTCCTCGCGCGGCAGCTCGGACAGGTCGGGCAGCGCGAGATCGATGGTGACGGCCGCCGCGAACAGGCCCTCCTTGTTGCCGTAGTACCGCATCACCATCGACGGATCGATGCGCGCGTCCCGGGCGATGGCGCGGATGGTGGCCCGCTCGTAGCCGTCGGCGGCGAAGCGCTCGCGAGCCGCGTCCAGGATCGCGGCGCGGGTGGAGTCGGAGCGGCGGGCGGTCGTTCCGTGGTCGTCGTGCTCGTCCTGGTCGCCGTGGCCGCCGTGGCCGCCGTGGCCGCCGTGCTCGCCGTGGTCGTGGGTGCCGCTGGAGGGCGTGGTGCTGGGCATGCCTACGAGCGTAGGCCAACATGCGTGGGCCAACAAGTGTTGACGGCGGTCCGTAACCGCCCTACGGTGACAACGATCGTTGGCAAACGCACGTTGGCAAGCGCGCGTTGGCCCGCAGTTGTTGGCACAAAGCCGTTGGCACACAGCCGTTGGCATCGCCAAGGAGGCCCACATGAACGGCACCCGGCACGAGACCCCCCGCACCGGCACCGGCACCGGCACCCGCACCGTGATCGTCGTCGGAGCGGGCCCCACCGGCCTGCTCCTCGCCGGCGACCTCGCCACCGCCGGCATCCCCGTCACCCTCGTCGAGAAGCGCCCGCACCGGATCAGCAACCTCTCCCGCGCCTTCGTCCTGCACGCCCGCACGCTGGAGCAGTTCGACGCCCGCGCCCTGGCGGACGAACTGGAGGCGATGGGCCGGCCCCTGGACAGCCTCCGCGTCTTCGGCCGCCTCACCATCGACCTCACCACCCTCCCCTCCCGCTTCCGGCACCTCCTCGTCCTCCCGCAGTACGAGGTCGAGAAGGTGCTGGAGCGGCGGGCGGTGGAGGCGGGGGTGGAGTTCCGGTACGAGACCGGGGTGACCGGTCTGCACCAGGACCCGGCCGACGACACCGTGACCGTCGAGGTCCGAGGGCCGGGCGGGGAGCCCGGGACGCTGCGGGCGGCGTACGTCGTCGGCGCCGACGGGATGCGCAGCACCGTGCGGGAGGCGATCGGCCTGTCGTTCCCCGGGCGTTCGGTCATCCGCTCCGCCGTTCTCGCCGACGTACGGCTCGCCGAGGAGCCGGAGACCCTGCTGACCGTCAACGCCAACGGTGACGCCCTCGCCTTCCTGGCGCCGCTGGGTGACGGGTACCACCGCGTGATCGGCTGGCACCGGGGCCGCGACGTCCCCGACACCGAGCCGGTCGGGTTCGACGAGGTCAAGGAGATCACCCGCCTCGCCCTGGGCCGGGACTTCGGGATGCACGACGCCCGCTGGATGTCCCGTTTCCGAAGCGACGAACGCCAGGCACCCGCCTACCGGGTGGGCCGCGTGTTCCTCGCGGGCGACGCGGCGCACGTGCACACGCCGGCCGGCGGGCAGGGCCTGAACACCGGTCTCCAGGACGCGGCGAACCTGAGCTGGAAGCTGGCGGCCGTGCTGCACGGGCACGCCGGGACCGAGCTGCTGGACACGTACCAGCGCGAGCGGCACCCCGTCGGCAGGTCGGTGCTGCGCAGCAGCGGCGGCATCGTGCGCCTCGCCATGGCCAGGCGCCCCTGGACGCTGGCGTTCCGGGCCGCGGTCACCACCGTCCTCGGCCGCGTGGGCCCGGCCCGTCGCCGGGTCACCGGCCGGATCACGGGCATCGGCTACCGCTACCCCGCTCCCCGCGGCGCCCACCGGCTGACCGGCACCCGCGTCCCGGACCTGACCCTCGCGGGCGGGGGCCGGCTCTACGAGGCGTTGCGCGGCGGACGGTTCGTGCTGATCACCCCGGCGTCGGCCCCGGGCGCGGAGGTGTACCCGGACGGTGGCGACCGCAAGGAGCGGCTGTCCGTGGAGTGCTGGGCGAGCGGACGCCGTACGACCGTGCTGGTGCGCCCCGACGGGTACGTGGCCTGGGCGGCGGACGACGCCGGCGCGGCGGAGACCGGGTCGGCCGTCGCCGCGCACGTGGGCTGAGCGGGCCGCCTGCTTCCCGGTCTACTTCTCGGTGCCGGCCAGCAGGTCCCGCAGCAGGCCGGCCACCTGGCCGGCCTGGCGCGCGTCGAGGGCGGACAGGGCCTCCGTCTGGACGGCGAGGCCCGCGCCGACCGCCTCGTCGATCAGCTCCAGGCCCCGGTCGGTGAGCGTGACCTGGAGTCCCCGGCGGTCGTGCGGGTCGGGGGAGCGGCGCAGCAGTCCCGCGCGTTCGAGCTTGTCGAGCCGGCCGGTCATGCCGCCGGTGGTGAGCATCAGCGTGGCCGAGAGCTGCCGGGGCGAGAGGGTGTAGGGCTCGCCGGAGCGGCGCAGGGTGGCCAGGGCGTCGAACTCCCCGCGGGAGATACCGAAGCGCGCGTACGCCTTCTCCATCCGGTCGCCCATCGCGCGGGCCAGCCGGAAGACCCGGCCGAACACCTCCATGGCGGCCGTGTCCAGGTCGGGCCGCACCACCGCCCACTGGTCGACGATCGCGTCGACGGGGTCCTTGCGCGGCTCGGGGGATGGCTCGGGAAGTGGCCCGGGGCGTTCGGTCATGGCACGAGTATCGAGGCGATTCCGCTCGACCGCAAGAAAGTAGCTTGACGGAAACTTGCTTACGAGTAAGCTACTTTTCATGTCTGTCGTGTCTGTCATGCCTGCCGGTCGCCCCACCCTCATACTGCTCACCGCCCTCGCCCCCGTCTCCTGGGGCACCACCTACGCCGTGACCACCGAATTCCTCCCGCCGGACCGGCCCCTGTTCACCGGTCTGATGCGCGCCCTGCCCGCCGGTCTGCTGCTGCTCGCGCTCGCCCGGGTGCTGCCGCGCGGCGCCTGGTGGTGGAAGGCGGCGGTGCTGGGCGCGCTGAACATCGGCGCCTTCTTCCCGCTGCTGTTCCTCTCCGCCTACCGGCTGCCGGGCGGCATGGCGGCCGTCGTCGGCTCGGTCGGCCCGCTCTTCGTCGTCGGTCTCTCGGCCCTGCTGCTGGGGCAGCGGCCCACCACGCGCGCGGTGCTCACCGGCGTCGTCGCCGCGTTCGGCGTCAGCCTGGTCGTGCTGAAGGCAGCCGGGGGACTGGACGCGCTCGGCGCGCTGGCCGCCCTCGCCTCCGCCGCGTCCATGTCCACCGGCACCGTGCTCACCAAGCGCTGGGGCCGCCCCGAGGGCGTCGGCCCGCTCGCCCTCACCGGCTGGCAGCTGACCGCGGGCGGGCTGCTCATCGCGCCGGTCGCCCTGCTGGTCGAGGGCGCCCCGCCCGCCCTGGACGGCGCGGCGGTCGGCGGCTACCTCTACCTGGCGCTGGCCAACACCGCGGTGGCGTACTGGCTCTGGTTCCGCGGCATCGGCCGGCTCTCCGCCACCCAGGTCACCTTCCTCGGCCCGCTCTCGCCGCTCACCGCCGCCGTCGTCGGCTGGGCGGCGCTCGGCGAGACGCTGACGCCGGTGCAACTGGCCGGCATGGCGCTGGCGTTCGGGGCGACGGTCGCGGGGCAGCGGGCGCCGCGCACGGCGGCGGACACGGCGCCCGTACCTTTCAGTTCTCCTTCAATGAACGGTCGAAAAGATTCGATGGACCTGACGGGTCCGGGCCTGCGACGGTAGCTCCACCACGACCGCCGACCAGTGAAAGGACCTCCGTGGCAGTAGCCGACCGCCGGACCATCACACCCGCTCATACCCCTGCCGCCGCCCCCGTCGGCCCTGTCGCCCTCGGGATCGGGCTCGCCGTACTCGCCACCGTTGTCTGGTCCGGCAGCTTCGTCGCATCCCGTGCCCTGGGGGACAGCGTCCCGCCCGTCCAGCACGCGTTCTGGCGCTGGGTGGTGGCGCTCGCGGTCGTGGCCCCCTTCGGCGCCCGGCGGGCCTGGCGGCAACGCGCGCTCATCCGGCGCCACCTCGGCTTCGTACTCCTCGCCTCGCTGCTCGGCGTGACCGTCTACAACACCCTCGTCAACCAGGCCGGCGTCACCACCCCCGCCGCCAACATGGGCATGATCATGGCGGCGTCCCCGGTGCTGATGGCGGTCTACGAACGGGCGGGCGGCGTACGGCTCGGCGCCCGCCGGGTGGCGGGGCTGCTCGTCGCCTGCGCGGGTGTGCTGCTGCTGGTCGGAGGAGGGGCGGGCTTCTCGGCCGGCGACCTGTGGATGATCGCCGCGGCCTGCTGCTTCGGGTCGTACAGCGCGCTGCTGCGCCGCAGGCCCGCCGGTCTGGACGGGGCCGGGTTCCTGTTCACCACGTTCCTGTTCGGCACGCTCATGCTGCTTCCCGCGCAAGGCGTCAGCCTCGCCACACAGGGCGGCTTCAGCCCGGAGCCCGGTACCGTCCTGGCCCTCCTCTACGTCGGTGTCGCCTCCTCGGCCGTGGCCTTCTTCGCCTGGAACAGGGCGATCTCCCTGATCGGTCCGTCCCGCGCGGGCGTCGTCTACTACCTCCAGCCCGTCTGCGTCGCCCTGCTGTCCTGGGCGCTGCTGGCCGAGCCGACCGGCTGGGCGCAGGCGGGCTGCATGGCGCTGATCCTCGGCGGCGTCGTCCTCGGCGCGGGGTCGCGTCGGTGACGGGGGCCGCCCGCGGATAGGTTGCCGCCATGGCCGACTGGGACATCCGCAAGCTGCAGATCCTGCGGACGCTGCAGGAACGGGGCACGGTGACCGCGACGGCCGAGGCGCTGAACATGACGCCGTCCGCCGTGTCCCAGCAGCTGACGAACCTCTCCAGGCAACTCGGCGTGGAGCTGCTGCGGGCCCAGGGCCGCCGGGTCCGGCTGACGGACGCGGCCCGTCTCGTGCTGCTGCACACGGAGGCGGTCTTCGAGCAACTGGAACGGGCGGACGCCGAGTTGGCGGCGTATGTCCGGGGGGACGCCGGCGAGGTACGGGTCGGCGCGTTCTCCACCGCCGTTCCGGCCCTCGTCGTACCGGCCGTCACCGCGCTGCGGGCGACCCACCCCGCCGTCGCGGTGCGGGTGCGGGAGGCGGAGGCGCAGGAGGCGTACGAGCTGCTGGCCGTCGGCGATGTGGACCTCGCTCTCTCACTGGCCGCGCAGGCGCCGAGCGCCGCCGACCCGCGCTTCACCCGGGTCCCGCTGCTCGCCGACCCGCTGGACGTGGCCCTGCCCGGCGACCACCCGCTGGCCCGCGCGGAGGGGCTGCGGCTGGCCGACCTCGCCGCCGAGCCGTGGATCTTCGGCGGCAGCGGCCCCTGGTCCGACATCACCCGGGGCGCATGCGAGGCGGCCGGCTTCCGCCCGCACCAGGGCCACGCGGCGGCCGGCTGGACGGCGATCCTCGCGATGGTCGAGGCGGGCATGGGCGTGGCCCTGGTCCCACGCATGGCGGCGGTGCCGAGGGAGGGCGTGGTGATGCGCGAGCTGACCGCGGACCGCCCGGTACGGCATGTGGTCGCGGCGGTGCGGAAGGGGGCGGGGGAGGGCGGCGCGGTGGGCAGAGTCCTGGAGACCCTGCGCCGCGCCGCGGCTGACCGCGACGGCTGAGCCCGCCCAGCCCACCAGGGGTTCACCTGATTCTTGCGAGGAGGCTCCGGCGTTCACGCCGGGGAGGAATCGCAACCGGGTGTCGGGGGGGGGGGGGGGGGGGGCCCGGGGGGCCGGGGGGGGGGGCCGCCCCCGGCCGGGCGCGCCCCCCCCCCCGGGGGTGTGTTAGCTAATGAGAGGCAGAGAAAAAAAA
>NZ_JBHXNW010000061.1:0-5088 GCF_042717365.1 Streptomyces sp. NPDC058534 | reverse complement strand
GGCTTACCCGCGGGGTCGGAATCGAACCCGGGTGCCGCGACGCGGAGCGTCGCCGAATCCGGTCCAGGGCGCGGAGCGCCCATAGCGCTGTCACTGCCGTGCCGCTGGAGTGATGTGAACACTTGTGCCTGTGGTCGCTGGTGGGGGTGGCGGTTGCGGGATCGGGGGGTGTTTGTGCGGCTGTCGTACGTATGGTCCTTCGCGGGAGTCGGGACGGCACGGTTCCTGGCCGCTGCTGTGAAGGGGGGCGAGATGGCGCAGGTGGGGGCGGATGTGGGTGCAGGGGTCGGGCATGCCCGGTACAGGTACCGGTTGCGTGTGTCGTCGGCTGCCCGTACCGCTCTGGCAGCGGAATGGGGTCGGTGTCGCTGGCTGTGGAACGAGTGCGTCGCCAAGTCCAGGGCCGTGCACCTGCACAACAGGGCGACCGGCGAGAAGACCACGTGCGGCCCGGCCCAGCTCGACAGGATGCTGACCGGGGCCCGCGCCCGTACGCCGTGGCTGCGGGAGGGCTCGTCGGTTCCCCAGCAGCAGGTCATCCGCGACTTCGGCCGCTCCCGTACCAAGGCGCAGCAGGACATCGCAGCGAGCCTGCCTGTGGCGCGCCGGGCCGGGATGCCCACATGGAAGACCAGACGTGAGGCACTGCTGACCCTCAACTACACCAAGCGCGGGTTCCGGCTGAAGGACGGCCGGCTGCACCTGGCGGGTGGCATCGTCGTCTCGGTGGTGTGGTCGCGGGAGCTGCCGGCCGAGCCGTCCTCGGTACGCGTCTACCAGGACAGCCTCGGACAACTGGTACGCCTCCTTCGTCGTCCCCGCCCAGATCCAGCCCCTGCCCAGGACCGGCCGCGTCCTCGGCGTCGACTGGGGCGTGAAGCAAACCGCGACCACCACGTCCGACGCCCACGACCTGCCGCATGCCGGGCACGGCAGGAAGACGCGGGCGAAGCTAACCCGCTACGACCGGATGATGGCCCGCCGCAGGCCGAAAAAGGGCCGACCCGGATCGAGGGGCTACCACGCGGCGAAGAAGCTGCGGGCGAAGGCGCACAAGAAGGCCGCACGGCAGCGTGCGGACACCGGCCGTAAATGGGCGAAGAAGGTGGTCCGTGACCATGATGCCGTCGCGGTCGAGGACTTCCGTCCGAAGTTCCTGGCCAAGTCCACGATGGCCCGTAAGGCCGCGGACGCCGCCATCGGCGCCACCAAGGCCGCTCTGATCGAGATGGGCCGCAAACACGGGCGGGACATCCGCATGGTCCACCCCGCGTACACCACGATGGACTGCGCGCAGTGCGGAGCGAGAGCCAAGCACGCACTGCCGCTGGGTGAGCGCACCTACACCTGCACCGCCTGCGGAACCGCGTCCCCACGGGACAAGAACTCCGCACGCGTCATGCTCGTCCGGGCTGGTCTCAACCCGGCTGGTGCCGAGGGCGGAAGACCTCCTGGAGCGCCGCTCCAGGAGGCAGCCTGAGCCAGGAATCCCCTTCCCTTCAGGGAGGGGAGGATTCAATTGAAGGCTTCCGGTCGGCCGATGTCGATGGCGAGGTGGAGTGCCCTCGTGAATACTGGCCGCCCAGTCAGGGGAATGCGCTGCTGCCACGGTCAGGTCTCCCGCTCCCTCTTGATCCGCTCCTTGCGTGACACGGTGACCGACAGCAACTCGGCGTCTGAGGCCGTCCAGGTAAGGGCCCACGAGTACATCTCGCGCAGGATGTACATCCCGTTCTTCACGTCGGTAACGACGCCCTCCTTGCCTGCCTTGGCGTCGTAGACCTGGTCGCCGACCCATGGGGGCTTCTCCTCTGTCATCGGGTTGGCTCGCTCTTCAGCTCGGCCCAGACCTGCTTGCCCCACCGGTAGAGGTCAGTGCCCCAACGCTCGGCCAGGGCGTCGACCAAGAGGAGACCACGGCCTCGGACCTGCTCGCCGTGAAAGTCGGTCCGCATCATCGGAATGGCCTTCGAGCGGTCGACGACTCCGATGCGAACGCAGTTGTCGGCGAGCCGCGAAACGACCACGCGGATCGAGGAGAGCCGCCCGTGGCCCACCGCGTTCGAGACCAACTCGGTCACCACGACCATGGCGTCATCGATCTGTTCGTCCAAGCTCCAGGCGGCCAGCGCGGTACGGACGAGCCTTCGGGCCGCGGCTGCGCTCTCCGGCTCTCGGGGGAGAGTCTCGGAGTAGCCGGGGTGCCCCGTAGGACGTGGCGTTGCCATCACAGTCATCAGGACCTCTTGGGTGCGGTTGCGGTGTGGCCGTACCTGAGTGAACGGCTCGTGACCTCCCAGGGGCAGGAAAAGTCCGTGGCGCGTGCATCGGCACCCACCGGAAATTTCTCTGCCATCCCTGCTACTGATGGGCACTCAGTCACTACGGTGGGTATGTGGCGGGGAACGAAAGCCTCAGTAGCGTCATGTCCGAGAGCGGGCTCACCCAGGCCGAGTTGGCGGACAAGGTGAACGCTCACCTGATCTGTGCAGGGCACGAGGGAACGGTCAGCGACCGCACCGTCCGCAACTGGTTGACCGGAAGAACAGGGTGGCCCCACCCTCGGCAACGCGAGGCGTTAGAGGCAGTATTCGGCTGCACCGCCGGAGAGCTGGGCTTCAGCCCACCGGCGCGAAGACGACGCACCTCAAACCCTGCGGAGGACCCCGTGAGGCGCCGGAACTTCCTCACAGCCGCCAGCGGCACCACGGCCGCTGTGGTGGTTCCCTTCGCGGGAGCCCTGCCCCAGGTAGGGACTTCCGACGTCCTTCGGCTCCGCGTTGGGTTGGACGCCCTGATGGAGCTGGACCGCAGCAGAGGGGGCCACGAGGACCTGGAGCGGGCTGCGTTGGCCGGCGCCGCCGAGGCCCTGGGGAAGCAGAGACTCGGGGCCACTCAGCGCATCCGCCAGCGGCTCTTCTCCGTGGCCGCCAACTACACGGCCACAGCTGCTTGGAGCGCGATCGACGCCCGGCAGATGGACCGGGCTTCCCAGCTCCTGGGCCGTGCCCTGTACCTGGCAGGGATGGCCAAGGACCCCGCCGCCAAGATGCGGGTCT
This sequence comes from Streptomyces sp. NPDC058534, assembly GCF_042717365.1. NCBI lineage: Bacteria > Bacillati > Actinomycetota > Actinomycetes > Kitasatosporales > Streptomycetaceae > Streptomyces > Streptomyces sp. NPDC058534. Next base: position 2,029 of record NZ_JBHXNW010000061.1, on the reverse strand, counting down.
GGAACTCCTACGCGATGCTCGCGCACCACCAGGATGAGTATGCCGAAGCCGTCGATGCCGCCTACGCAGCGCTGGGAACGACGATCGCCCGGCGGAACCCGCTGTACGGCTCTCTGGCTCACGCGCGTACGGCCATCGGCCACTCGAATCTCGGCGACCGCCAGGCCGCCCTGCGCTCACTGGGACATGCCCAGGAGGCCCTGAGCAAGGCGGAGACAGGCGAGTCCCGGCCATCGTGGATCGCCTTCTACGGGCCGGCTGAGCTGATGGCTATGACGGCCATTGTCCGGGACCGGATCGGGGACTCGGCCGAGTCCGAGGCCGCCTCCCACAAAGCCCTCGATGCCATCCCGAAGGAGTTCCGCAGGAACAGGGCTCTGGCCACGGCTCGGCTTGCCCTGGCCCAACTCCATCAGCGCGACGTCGATCAGGCGTGCACCACGGCCTCTACGGTCTTCACGCTGATGTCCGGCCGCCCCATCCCTGGACGGCTCCGATCTCTCCTCGGTGACTACTACCGGGACTTGATCACTCTTGCGCCAGACGCCTCGATCGCCCGAGAGTGGGGCGACCGCTACCGATCCGAATGGAGCCGACTGTGAGCGTCGCCGATCTGGATATCCGCCGCTTCGGGCATGACGACCTGCCGCAGATCCGGCAGGCCATCATCGATCTGCACGCCGAAGCGGCAGGCCCCGACCGAGACGACGACTTCAAGAAGAAGTTCCCCTGGTTCGTGGACCACTGGGGAGGCAACCCAGACTTCGCTTGTGTGATCGCTTACGAAGACGATGAGGCGGTGGGCTTCGCCTACGGCGCTCCCGCCGCCGAAGGCCGGGAGTGGTGGCGCGAGCATCTCGCCCCGGCGCCCGAGAAGACAGTGACCTTCTCGTACTCCGAGCTGGCCGTCAGCCCCAAGAAACGGAAGCAGGGGGTGGCGGACGCGCTCTCCCGGTCCCTCCTGGAGGGCCGGCTCGAGGACCTCGCCGTCCTCCTGGTCGACGTCACGCACCCTCGGGTCCAAACGCTTTACGAGTCCTGGGGCTTCCGGAAGGTCGGGGAGCGTCAACCCTTCCCGGACTCCCCGCTGTACGCCGTCATGCTGGCGGAGCTGCCGCTGAAGTAGGAGCAGCTATGGAGAAACGTCCCCGACCTCCACGAGGGGGAACGCCCCGGAAAGGAGGGAGTGGGACGACTCCGCCTCGCGGGGGTCCGTCATCTCCCCCGGTTCGCACTCTGGACGCTCGCGCGTATGCATCCCGGGATGCGTATCTCGATCGGGCTGGGCCATATCAGGATGTCGGGACGTGTGGGCAGCGGCAGCCGTAGGACTCGCGGGCTGACAGACCAGTAGATCCAGCTACGTGCCGCCAGGACCTAGTGGTTGCTCCGAGTGCTGAAGCTCGATCAGGAGCCGAAACTGGAACCCGCTGCTCTTCTGGACCGCGTCCTGGTCGCCACGACGACGTACACGCGTCACAAAACGATCTTGGACACCCTCGTTCTCGTCTCCGCAGGCGCCCCTTGGACCACACCACCAGGAGGAACCAGTGTCATACCCGCAACTGCTCACCCCCGAGGAGAAGCTCGCCGACGCGAAGAAGCTGTTGAGCCTCCCGCGTATCGTCGTGATCTGCGGCTCCACCCGCTTCATGACCGAGATGAACGAGGCCGATCTGCAGGAGACCAAAGCCGGAAAGATTGTCGTCAAACCGGGCTGTGACATGAAGTCGCCGCACGAACTCTGGTCCGATCCTGCCGAGGCCGAGGCGCTGAAGGTTCGACTCGACGATCTGCACCGGGCGAAGATCCGGCTCGCTGATGAGGTGCTCGTAGTCGGCGACTACATCGGAGACAGCACCCGAGCCGAAATCGCCTACGCCCGGTCGTTGGGCAAGCCCGTGCGGTTCACGCACCCCGAAGTCGACCCTGACGCCTAATGGGAGCTACGGAACCGGGGAATGCTCGGTTCCGTAGCCGCCAGCAGGTGAGCACTTTCGACGCCGGAGCCTTCGAGTTCTGCGGTCAG
>NZ_JBHXNW010000060.1:53086-54121 GCF_042717365.1 Streptomyces sp. NPDC058534 | reverse complement strand
CGGTGCCCCTGACCCCCCACCGAACACACTTCCGCAACACCCCCCCCACCCCCGCCCCGGGGCTTTTCACCGCCCACCGCCCACGGGGGGGGGGGCCCCCGCGGGGGCCCCACCCCTCTCGTCCGTAACAGTCACCGGTAGTTGACGAACTGCAGCGCGAAGTCGAAGTCCTGGCCCTTCAGCAGGGTGATGACGGTCTGCAGGTCGTCACGGCTCTTCGACGAGACCCGCAGCTCCTCACCCTGCACCTGTGCCTTGACGCCCTTGGGGCCCTCGTCGCGGATGAGCTTGGCCACCTTCTTCGCGTTCTCCTGGGAGATGCCCTCCTCGATCGACGCGAAGATCTTGTACTCCTTGCCGGAGAGCTGCGGCTCGCCCGCGTCCAGAGCCTTCAGCGAGATGCCGCGCTTGATCAGCTTGGACTGGAAGACGTCGAGGACGGCGCTCACCCGGTCCTCGGAGTTGGCCTCCATGAGGATCTTCTCCCCGGACCACGAGATCGAGGCGCCCACGCCCTTGAAGTCGTAGCGCTGCGAGATCTCCTTGGCGGCCTGGTTGAGGGCGTTGTCGACCTCCTGCCGCTCGACCTTCGAGACGATGTCGAAACTGGAGTCGGCCATGTCCTGTGGCTCCTTGTATCTGTGTGCGTGTCGGCCCGTATCGGGTCCGTACCGGCATGTGTCGGCGGCCGCCGAGCCCGGCAGGGTCCCTCGGCCGCATCCGGACCAGCCTAGCCACCCGCCGACCCCCGAGCGGCGATCAATCGGGTGGCGAAGCACCCCGCCACATCAGGTATTGTTTACGTCGTTGCCACGGAGTGCCGCCGAAAGCGGCTCGACAGGCAGCGAACCCCGGCGGTGTGCCCGAGCGGCCAAAGGGAGCAGACTGTAAATCTGCCGGCTCAGCCTTCCCAGGTTCGAATCCTGGCGCCGCCACACGGGAACGAAAGGGCCCCGTGACCTGCGAATCAGCAGGGCACCGGGCCCATGGGGATGTGCGGAGCCCGGGTGGCACGTGGGCGGTGGGGGCCGGCGG
>NZ_JBHXNW010000060.1:20865-53076 GCF_042717365.1 Streptomyces sp. NPDC058534 | reverse complement strand
CCCCGCGGGGCTACTGCTCGAGCTCTCAACAGCCGCGGGCTCCGCATCCCCTGTTTCGAACCGGGGCCCCCCCCCCGGTCACCAACGGCCCCGCGTCCGATCCTAACCTGCTGAACCCGGGGCCCTTCGTCATGTGCTGCGCCCGAGAGGCTCGTGCGCGTGGGCGCCCGGCGGGCGTGCGTTGCGGGCAGACTGGGGGCCATGGCCTCGTCCTCCCGTCGCAGAATGTGCCCCGAGTGCCGTCGCGAGATCGCCGTCGTCGCGGGGCGGTACGCGCGCCATGACCCGCCCGGAGCGCGGGGCGGCGGCGAGCTGGTCTCCTGTCCCGGATCGCGGCGGACGGCGCAACTCGGGGCGGCGCAGCCGTCCTTGGACGGGTATGTCGTCCCCGACTTTCCCGGACAGCTGCCCCTCTTCTGACCGCGTCGCGCGCCCCGCGTCCGCCCGGCGCCTCCCGCTCGTCCCGCGCCCGCCTCAGTTCCCGGCCACCGACTTCACCGCCACCGACACGGGCGTCGAACCGCTGATCAGCTCCAGGGTCAGGCCGTGCGTCGCCGGGGTGTCGACCAGTTCCGCCAGGGCCGCGGCCACGTCGTCGCGCGGGACGGGGCCGCGACCGGTGTGCGCCTCCAGCCGTACGAGGCCGGTGCCCGCGTCGTCCGTCAGCATGCCGGGGCGCAGGATCGTCCAGTCCAGCTCGTCCAGCGAGCGGACGTGCGCGTCGGCCTCGCCCTTGGCGCGCAGGTAGACGTCGAAGATCTCGTCCCCGTGGTGCGCGGGATCGGCGCCCATGGAGGACACGACCACGAAGCGTCGTACGCCCGCCCGGACCGCCGCGTCCGCGAAGAGGACCGCCGCCGACTTGTCCACCGTGTCCTTGCGGTCCACCCCGCTTCCGGGGCCCGCCCCAGCCGCGAAGACCGCCGCGTCGGCGCCCCGCAGACGTTCCGCGACCTCCTCCAGCGAGGCCGACTCCAGATCGAGCACGATCGGTTCGGCACCGGCCGCACGGAGATCGTCCGCCTGTTCGGCCTTGCGGATGATGCCCGCCACCTCGTCACCGCGCGCGGCGAGCAACCGCTCCAGCCGCAGCGCGATCTGACCATGACCACCAGCGATGACAATGCGCATGTCTTCGACCGTACGCCCCGACAGCCGCCCGCGCCGCACGACTTCGGCCCGCTCCCCGGCACGGCCACCGGATGCCGGGTGAGCGCGGGTGATCATGAGGGGCGTCCACCGGGAACGGTCCTCCCCACGCCCTCAGCCCACCCCCTCAGCCCGGTCCCTCCACATGGCCCCCACGCCCCCCACGCTCCCCCCGCCCCTGCCGAGGCAGCCCCAGGTCCGCCGCCCCGTTCTGGTCGCCGTACTCCCGTACCGCGCTGGTCCGCGACACCACGCGCCCCCGGTGCACCACGAGCCGGCTGTACGCCAGGGACAGCGCCCCCGCCAGCCGGTCGCCGCGTACCGCGAGGAGCTCGGCCGGGAATCCGGCCTCCACCCGCACCTCCGGCAGACCGAGCGCCGCCCGTGCCTCCGTGCTCACCGCCTCGTACGCGTCCTCCGGGCGCAGCCCGTGGCGTGAGGCGAGCAGGTACGCCGCCTCCAAGGGGTCACCGCGCCCGACGGGGTTGGAGACGTCCCGCAGCGCGCCGCTCCCGGCGGCGACCCGTACCCCGGCCGCCCGCAGCAGCCGTACCGGAGCCGTGCCGTCGGGGTGGTCGGCGGCGCCGCAGGCGCTCTGTGGCAGGCAGACCACCGTCACCCCGGCCGCCGCGAGCTGTTCCGCCGCCCGGGAAGCGACCTCGGCCGGCAGCAGGCCAAGGCCCTCGCAGGGACCGAGGGTCACCCCCGGGCGCAGCCCGCCCGCCATGGCAGCCAGCCGGGCCAGCCGCGCCGGATCGGCCGCGTCCGTGTGCAGGTCGACCGGGCAGCCGTGCTCGGCCGCGACCTCCAGGACCGCCTCCACGTACCCCGCCGGATCGGGATCCAGGTCGGGGCAGCCACCCACCACGTCCGCGCCCATCTTGACCGCGTCCCGCAGCATCGCCAGCCCGTCGGCCCCGGCCACGCCGGTCAGCACCCTCGGCATGGCCACCGCCGTCAGCTCGGCCAGCCCGCGCAGCGAACGCCGCGCCCGCAGTACGGCGGTCAGCGCGCCCAGCCCCGCGACGTCGCCCACGCGCACGTGCGCCCGCAGCGCGGTCGCCCCGTGTCCCAGCTGGAGCAGGGCGGCCTCCGTGGCCCGGCGCTGGACGTCCTCGGGGTCGTAGGAGACGGGGCCCGGGACGTCGGCGGTCAGGGCCGTGTCGGGGTGGACGTGGGGTTCAGCGGGAGCGGGGAGCAGCAGGTAGCCGCCGAGGTCGACGCGCGTGCCGGGTCCCGGCGTGCGGGCCGGCGTCAGGCTGCCGGCGGTGCCGACGGCCTCGATGCGCCCGCCGTGGAGCCGCACGTCCACGGTCCGGCCGTCGGTGAGCCGAGCCCCGGAGAGCAGGAGCGAGCCGCGGTCGGCGGGGCCCGAGGGGGAGGGCGAACGGGGCGGCTGCGGCTGGCTGTCGGGCATCGCGCTCCTCTGGGCTCGGGGCTGCGCAGTGGGGGACGCAAGATCACGCAGAGTGAGTCGAGCCTAGGACGGTGATCAGCCCGTGGCGCGGAGGAGCGCAATAGTCGTACCGGCGCGGTCCACCGCTCCGGAGGGGTGGGTACGGGACGGGTCAGGGGCGACGAAACGGATTTGGGCGAACGGCGGGCGACCGTGTAATGTCTTCATCGCTCGCCCCAATAGCTCAGTCGGCAGAGCGTCTCCATGGTAAGGAGAAGGTCAACGGTTCGATTCCGTTTTGGGGCTCTGGTGTGAGAGGTTCCCGTCGCGCGACGGTGCCCGATCGCATCACAGCGGTGTAGCTCAGTCGGTAGAGCAAGCGGCTCATAATCGCTGTGTCACCGGTTCAAGTCCGGTCACCGCTACTCTCAGTAGCCGATTGCGGGGTCGGTCCTTCAATCGGCTACTCTTTCCTGCGTTAATATCATCAACTCGTCCGTCAAGGAGCACTCACGTGGCTGCCACCGACGTCCGCCCGAAGATCACGCTGGCCTGCGTGGAGTGCAAGGAGCGGAACTACATCACCAAGAAGAACCGGCGTAACAACCCGGACCGACTGGAGATGAAGAAGCACTGCCCGCGTTGCAAGGCGCACACCGCGCACCGCGAAACGCGATAACAAGGCTCGTACACGAGGCCGTCCCCGATCTCTGGGGGCGGCCTCGCGTCGTTTGGGTCAGTGGTGCCCAGCACGGACACCCACCGCACAGCAGAGCAAAGCAAAGCAGCAGGAGGAGCGAGCCCATGGCGCTCGACCAGTCGTTCGTGGGGCGGACCTACCCGCCGACCGCGCCCTACGAGGTGGGCCGGGAGAAGATCCGCGAGTTCGCCGAGGCCGTGGGTGACGCCAACCCGGCGTACACGGACACGGAGGCCGCGAAGTCGCTCGGCCACCCGGACGTGATCGCCCCGCCGACCTTCGTGTTCTCGATCACGTTCAAGGCGGCCAGGCAGGTCGTCGAGGACCCGCAGCTGGGCCTCGACTACAGCCGGGTGGTGCACGGCGACCAGAAGTTCGCCTACGTCCGCCCGGTGCGGGCCGGTGACCGACTCTCCGTCACCTCGACCATCGAAGCGATCAAGTCGCTGGCCGGCAATGACGTCCTGGACATCCGCGGCGAGGTCCACGACGAGCTCGGCGAGCACGTCGTCACCGCCTGGACCAAGCTCGTGGCCCGCGCGGCCGAGGAGGCGTGAGCACCGTGACGGACCCCACCATGACGCCTCCCGCCTCTCCCGGCTCGCCCACGTCTCCCGCGTCTCCCGCCACCGCGAGGATCGCGTACGGCGACGTCGAGGTCGGCACCGAACTGCCCGCGCAGTCCTTCCCCGTGGACCGCGCCAAGCTCGTCCAGTACGCGGGCGCCTCCGGTGACTTCAACCCGATCCACTGGAACGAGAAGTTCGCCAAGGACGTCGGCCTGCCGGACGTCATCGCGCACGGCATGTTCACCATGGCAGAGGCGATCCGCGTGGTCACCGACTGGGTCGGCGACCCGGGCGCGGTCGTGGAGTACGGCGTCCGCTTCACCCGGCCCGTCGTCGTCCCGAACGACGACCAGGGTGCCGTGATCGAGGTCAGCGGCAAGGTCGCCGCCAAGCTCGACGACAACACCGTCCGCGTCGACCTCACGGCCACCAGCGGCGGCCAGAAGGTCCTCGGCATGTCCCGGGCGGTCGTCCGCCTGGGCTGAGTGGTGCGGTAAGGGGCGTTCTCCAGTGAGGACGCCCCTTACTCGGTTGTTCTCTTCGGCTGCCCTCGGCCCCCGCTTGACATAGTTAGTGATTGAGCACTAACTTACGGCTCATGGTCAGGATGAGCGCAGAGGAGCGGCGTGAGAGCGTCATCCGCGCGGCGACGACCGAGTTCGCCCGGGGTGGCTACTACGGCACCTCCACGGAGGCCATCGCCAAGCGGGTTGGTGTCTCCCAGCCGTACCTCTTCCGGCTCTTCCCCGGCAAGAAGGCGATCTTCCTCGCGGTGGCGGAACGCTGTCTCCAGGACACGCGCGAGGTGTTCGAGACGGCGTCCGAGGGGCTGCACGGCGAAGAGGCCCTGCACTCCATGGCCGAGGCCTACACGCAGCTGATCGCCGATCACCCCGAGAAGCTTCAGATGCAGTTGCAGGTGTACGTCACGGTCGCCGCGGCCGAGGCGTCCGGGGATCACGAGTTCGGCGAGATGGTACGCAGGGGCTGGCTGGAACTCTGGGACACCGTCCACGTGCCCCTGGGGGGCGACGTCAACGAGACGACGACCTTCATGGCGTACGGCATGCTCGTCAACACCCTGGCCGGCATGGGCTTTCCGCCGGGGCACCGGATCTGGGAGGGCCTCTACATCTCGTCGCGGGCCAAGCCGAGCCGGGAAAGCCAGAGCCAGGAAAGCCCGTAGCGCGTAGGGAGCGCGGGGGCGCGAATGAGTGCCCACGTACGCCCGCAAAAGTTAGTCATCAATTACTAACCACACGGAACCGTAAGCGGTGCACACCCTCTGGGGGAGAGATGTCACAGCACAGCGCAGGTCAGAGCGCACGCGGCGGGGGAGCGGTCTGGGCCCTCGTCATCACCAGCGTCGCCGGATTCATGGCCGCCCTCGACAACCTCGTCGTCACCACCGCGCTGCCCTCCATCCGCGAGGACCTGGGCGGGGCGCTGCACGACCTGGAATGGACCGTGAGCGCGTACACGCTCACCTTCGCCGTCCTCCTGATGTTCGGCGCGGCACTCGGCGACCGCTTCGGCCGCCGCAAGCTCTTCATCGTCGGCCTGACGGTCTTCACCGTCGCCTCCGCCGCCGCGGCCATGGCCCCCGGCATCGACTCGCTCATCGCCGCCCGCGCGGTCCAGGGCGTCGGTGCGGCGATCATGATGCCGCTCACCCTGACCCTGCTGACGGCCGCCGTCCCCGCCGACCGCCGCGGGATGGCGTACGGCATCTGGGGTGCCGTCAACGGGCTGGCCGTGGCCTCGGGTCCGCTGGTCGGCGGCACCCTCACCGAACACATCTCCTGGCAGTGGATCTTCTGGCTGAACGTTCCGCTGGGACTGGCCCTGCTGCCTCTCGCGCGCCTCCGCCTCACCGAGTCGTACGGCAGCGGCGCACCGCTCGACGTCACCGGCACTCTGCTCGCCAGCGGCGGACTCTTCGGCATCGTCTACGGCCTGGTCCGCGGCCCCGTCGACGGCTGGACCGGCTCCGTGGTGCTGACGGCCCTGTTCGCCGGGGCCGCGCTGCTCGCCGGTTTCATCCTCTACAGCACCCGCGCCAGGAACCCCATGCTCCCCATGCGGCTCTTCCGCTCCCGCGCCTTCGCCGGGATCAACGCGGCGAGCCTGCTGATGTTCCTCGGGATGTTCGGCTCGATCTTCCTGCTCAGCCAGTACATGCAGGGCGTGCTCGGCTACTCGCCCACCGAGGCGGGGCTGCGCATGCTGCCCTGGACCGGCATGCCGATGCTGGTCGCGCCCATCGCCGGCATCCTCTCGGACCGCGTCGGAGGGCGCCCGGTCGTCGCCGCGGGACTCTTCCTCCAGGCGGCCGGCCTCGCCTACCTCGCCTGGGTGATCACGGCCGACGCCTCCTACGCGATCCAGTTGCCCGGTCTGATCATCAGCGGAATCGGCATGGCCCTGTACTTCGCCCCCGCCTCCGCCCTGGTGATGTCCAGCGTCACGTCGAAGGAGCAGGGCATCGCGTCCGGCGCCAACAACGCCCTGCGTGAGGTGGGCGGCGCGCTCGGTATCGCGGTCATGTCCTCGATCTTCGCGGCGCAGGGCGGCTACGAGACCCCCCAGATCTTCGTCGACGGACTGCGGCCCGCGGTCGCGGTCGGCGCGGCGCTGGTGGCCCTCGGAGGCGTCGCGGCCCTGCTGATCCCGGCAGGTCGCCAGGCGGACCGGACGCCCACGGACACGCCGGAAGCGAACCAGAACCCGAACCCGGACTCGACCCGGGAGCCGGCCAAGACCGCCCCCGCCCCGGCGGCCACCAGCTGACCGCACCCACGCAGGACGAGAGGAGAGCCCGCCATGCCCACCCTTCCCTGGACCGTGCCGAACCGGCCGCCGCAGGCCACCGAGGTCCACGTCTTCGCCTCCCGTTTCGAGACCCGCACGCTGTGGGGAGCGCTGAAGTTCCTGGCGCGCACGCCGGGCGTGTGGCGGCAGGTCAGGGGCGCGCGAGGAGCGTACGGCGCCTCCCTGAAGGCGGAGCCCTTCAAGCGCACCTTCTGGACGCTGTCCGCCTGGGAGTCGCCGGAGGCGCTCAAGGACTTCGCCCGCTCCGGCACCCATGTCCCGGCCTCCCGCGGGCTGGCCGCGCAGATGCGGGACGCGAAGTTCGCCTCCTGGCCGGCGTCGAGCGACGAGCTGCCGGTGAGCTGGGCGGAAGTACGCCGGCGCTTGCGGTGAAGAAGGGAACGCCCCGGCGGTCCGGTCGGGGCATTCCCTTCTTCCTTCACCGCCGGCCGGGGCTGTCAGTGCCGTCTCGTAGTCTTGAGCGCGTGCAGGAACTCCATGACGCCCCTCTCGCCCCGCTGACCACCTTCCGACTCGGAGGACCGGCGACCCGGCTGATCACGGCCACGACCGACGCCGAGGTGATCGCCGCCGTCCGCGACGCCGACGACACCGGCACGCCCCTGCTGCTCATCGGCGGCGGATCCAACCTGGTCATCGGCGACAAGGGCTTCGACGGCACCGCCCTGCACATCGCCTCGCGCGGCCTCACCCTCGACGGCACGACGCTGGAGCTGGCGGCCGGCGAGATCTGGTCCGACGCCGTCGCCCGCACCGTCGAGGCCGGACTGGCCGGCGTCGAGTGCCTGGCCGGCATCCCCGGCTCGGCGGGCGCGACCCCCATCCAGAACGTCGGCGCGTACGGCCAGGAGGTCAGCTCCACGATCACCGAGGTGACGGCGTACGACCGCAGGAACAGGGAGACGGTCACCCTCTCCAACGCGGCCTGCGACTTCTCCTACCGCAACAGCCGCTTCAAGGCCGAACCCGAGCGGTACGTCGTGCTGCGCGTCCGTTTCCGGCTGGAGGACGCGCGCGGATTCTCCGCTCCGCTCCGCTACGCCGAGACGGCCCGTGCGCTCGGCGTCGAGGCGGGTGACCGGGTCCGGCTGACCGCCGCCCGCGACACCGTGCTGAAGCTGCGCGCGGGGAAGGGCATGGTGCTGAACCCCGACGACCACGACACCTGGTCGGCCGGGTCGTTCTTCACCAACCCGATCCTCACGGACGACGAGTTCACCGCGTTCCGCTCGCGCGTGGCCGAACGGCTCGGGGACTCGGCGGAGCCGCCCGCCTTCCCGGCGGGGGACGGCCGCATCAAGACCTCGGCGGCCTGGCTGATCGACCGGGCCGGCTTCACCAAGGGGTACGGCACGGGCCCCGCCCGCATCTCCACGAAGCACACGCTGGCGCTGACCAACCGCGGCGAGGCCACCACGGAGGACCTGCTGGCGCTGGCCCGCGAGGTCGTCGCCGGCGTCCACGACGCGTTCGGCGTCACGCTGGTCAACGAGCCGGTGACGGTGGGCGTGCGCCTCTAGGCCCTGCCGGGCCCGGCCCGGCTACCCGGCCGGCCACCCGTCCACCCCGCCCGGCTACCCGTCCACCCCGCCCGGCTACCCGGCCAGCCACCCGTCCACCCCGGCCTGCAACTTCTCCTTCACGTCCGCCGGCGCCGCCGACCCCCGCACCGACTGCCGTGCCAGTTCCGCCAGTTCCGGGTCCGTGAACCCGTGGTGCTCCCTGGCGAAGTCGTACTGAGCCGCCAGCCGCGCCCCGAACAGCAGCGGGTCGTCCGCGCCCAGCGCCATCGGCACCCCCGCCTCGAACAGCCTGCGCAGCGGCACGTCCTCCGGCTTCTCGTACACGCCCAGGGCGACGTTCGACGCCGGACACACCTCGCACGTCACCTGCCGGTCGGCGAGCCGCTTCAGCAGCCGCGGGTCCTCCGCCGCCCGCACCCCGTGCCCGATCCGGTCCGCCTCCAGGTCGTCCAGGCAGTCCCGCACCGACGCCGGCCCCGTCAGCTCACCGCCGTGCGGCGCCGACAGCAGCCCCCCTTCGCGCGCGATCGCGAACGCGCGGTCGAAGTCCCGGGCCATGCCCCGGCGTTCGTCGTTGGACAGCCCGAACCCGACCACGCCCCGGTCCGCGTACCGTACCGCCAGCCGGGCCAGCGTCCGCGCGTCCAGCGGATGCTTCATCCGGTTCGCGGCCACCAGCACCCGCATCCCGATCCCGGTGTCCCGCACGGTCGTCTCCACCGCGTCCAGGATGATCTCCAGCGCGGGGATCAGCCCGCCCAGCCGCGGCGCGTACGACGTCGGGTCCACCTGGATCTCCAGCCACCCCGACCCGTCCCGCACATCCTCCTCCGCGGCCTCCCGCACCAGCCGCTGGATGTCCTCCGGCTCCTGCAGACACGACCGCGCCGCGTCGTACAGCCGCTGGAAGCGGAACCAGCCCCGCTCGTCCGTCGCCCGCAGCTTGGGCGACTCCCCGCGGCCCAGCGCCTCGGTCAGCGTCTCGGGCAGTCGTACACCGTGCTTGTCGGCCAGTTCCAGCAGGGTCGCGGGCCGCATCGACCCGGTGAAGTGCAGGTGGAGATGGGCCTTCGGCAGTTCAGAGACATCACGTACACGCGGGGGGTTCGGGGGGTGTCCCCCTGAAGAGCACAGCATTCGGTGATCCTGCCGCACGACACGCCCGGCCCGACAGCACTTTCCCCGTACGTGGTCTTGCTCGCACAAACAAACAGGGCACCCCGGAACGTTCCGGAGTGCCCTGTCGCGGGAGGGGGGGTGGGGTCAGTCCCGGGCCTCCGCCAGCAGCTTCTGGATCCGGCTCACGCCCTCGACGAGGTCCTCGTCGCCGAGCGCGTACGACAGCCGCAGGTACCCGGGCGTACCGAACGCCTCACCCGGCACCACCGCGACCTCGGCCTCCTCCAGGATCAGCGCGGCCAGCTCGACCGTGTCCTGCGGACGCTTGCCGCGGATCTCCTTGCCGACCAGCGCCTTCACCGACGGGTAGGCGTAGAAGGCGCCCTTGGGCTCCGGGCACAGCACGCCGTCGATCTCGTTGAGCATCCGCACGATGGTCTGGCGGCGCCGGTCGAAGGCCTCCCGCATCTTCGCCACGGCGTCCAGGTCGCCGGAGACCGCCGCGATCGCCGCGGCCTGGGCCACGTTGGACACGTTGGAGGTGGCGTGCGACTGGAGGTTCGTCGCGGCCTTGACGACGTCCTTCGGGCCGATGACCCACCCGACCCGCCAGCCGGTCATCGCGTACGTCTTCGCGACACCGTTGACCACGATGCACTTGTCGCGCAGCTCGGGCAGCAGCGCCGGCATGGACACGGAGAAGGCGTCGCCGTAGACGAGGTGCTCGTAGATCTCGTCGGTCAGCACCCACAGGCCGTGCTCGACGGCCCACTGGCCGATCGCCTCGGTCTCGGCCTCGCTGTACACGGCCCCCGTCGGGTTCGACGGCGACACGAAGAGGACGACCTTGGTCCTGTCCGTGCGCGCGGCCTCCAGCTGCTCCACGCTCACCCGGTAGCCGGTCGTCTCGTCGGCGACGACCTCGACGGGCACGCCGCCGGCCAGCCGGATCGACTCCGGGTACGTCGTCCAGTACGGCGCCGGGACGATGACCTCGTCGCCCGGGTCGAGGATCGCGGCGAACGCCTCGTAGATGGCCTGCTTGCCGCCGTTGGTGACGAGGATCTGCGACGGGTCGACCTCGTAGCCGGAGTCGCGCAGCGTCTTGGCGGCGATGGCGGCCTTCAGCTCGGGCAGCCCGCCGGCCGGCGTGTAGCGGTGGTACTTCGGGTTCTTGCACGCCTCGACGGCGGCCTCGACGATGTAGTCCGGCGTCGGGAAGTCGGGCTCACCGGCGCCGAAGCCGATCACCGGACGCCCGGCGGCCTTCAGGGCCTTGGCCTTGGCGTCCACGGCGAGGGTCGCGGACTCGGAGATCGCGCCGACTCGGGCGGAGACCCGGCGCTCGGTGGGAGGGGTTGCAGCGCTCATGACCCCATCGTTCCAGACCGGAAACCGCACCGGCACACGGGTTTCACGGACTGAACAGGACGGGGCACGTTCCAGAACAACAGTCCGGAACCCCGGGCCCGCCTGGGCGATCTTCGGCCAATGCCCCCTGGCGGGGCGCCTCGCCGCCCCATTCTGTTCGACGCCCGGCCCGTGAGCACGTACACTCTCACCTCGTTGGCCTTCAGCAGCCCGCGATCATTCGGTGCACACCAAGCACCCGAGTGGATGCGGTACGTTGGGGGACACACAAAGGGTCGTAGCTCAATTGGTAGAGCACTGGTCTCCAAAACCAGCGGTTGGGGGTTCAAGTCCCTCCGGCCCTGCTACACACACCATCGCCAGGATGTGTGCGCATGTACGTACAGCAATGCACCGCCGTGCGGCTCCAACCGGGCGCGGCACGGCCACGACCCGGAATCAGGTGAGGACGAGTGACGGACGCCGTGGGCTCCATCGACATGCCTGATGCCCAGGACGAGGCGCCGGACAAGAAGTCCCGCAAGGGCGGCAAGCGCGGCAAGAGGGGCCCGCTGAAGCGGATCGCCCTCTTCTACCGCCAGATCGTCGCGGAACTCCGCAAGGTCGTCTGGCCGACCCGCAATCAGCTGACGACGTACACCACCGTGGTGATCATCTTCGTGGTCATCATGATCGGCCTGGTGACTCTGATTGACTATGGCTTCTCTCACGCCGCCAAGTACGTCTTCGGCTGAGTCGAGAGCGAAGGGCGCCGAGGTACCCGGCGCCCCTTTCGCGTGTTCCACCCCTATGTATCCAGGAAGAAGCAGCCACCGTGTCTGACCCGAACGTGAACGACGCCATCGAGCCGGTCGAGTCCGTCGAGGACGAGCCCGGCACAATCGAGGGCGCCGGCAACGAGGACACCCAGGCCTCCGCCGAGGCCGAGGCTGCCGACGACGCCGTCGTCGACGCGGACGAGACCGCAGAGGCCGAGGACGAGACCGCGGAAGCCGCGGACGAGACCGCGGAAGCCGCGGACGACGACACCGCCGAGCAGGCGGACGAGACCGCGGAGGCCGAGCCGGAGCCCGAGCCCGAGCTCGACCCGATCGAGGCGCTCCGCCGCGAGCTGCGCGTCCTCCCCGGCGAGTGGTACGTGATCCACACCTACGCCGGTTACGAGAACCGCGTGAAGACCAACCTCGAACAGCGCGCCGTCTCGCTGAACGTCGAGGACTACATCTTCCAGGCCGAGGTGCCGCAGGAAGAGGTCGTCCAGATCAAGAACGGCGACCGCAAGACGATCCGCCAGAACAAGCTGCCGGGCTACGTCCTGGTCCGCATGGACCTGACCAACGAGTCCTGGGGCGTCGTCCGCAACACCCCCGGCGTCACCGGCTTCGTGGGCAACGCCTACGACCCGTACCCGCTGACGCTGGACGAGATCGTCAAGATGCTCGCCCCGGAGGCCGAGGAGAAGGCCGCCCGCGAGGCCGCCGAGGCCGAGGGCAAGCCGGTGCCGCAGCGCAAGGTCGAGGTCCAGGTCCTGGACTTCGAGGTCGGCGACTCGGTCACCGTCACCGACGGCCCCTTCGCCACGCTCCAGGCCACGATCAACGAGATCAACGCCGACTCGAAGAAGGTCAAGGGCCTCGTCGAGATCTTCGGCCGCGAGACCCCGGTCGAGCTGAGCTTCGACCAGATCCAGAAGAACTAGTACCTCTCACCGGTACCTCTCTGGACGTAACGCTTCCGAACAGGTCGGACGGGCGCAGGCTGCTCGTCTGACCTGCTCGGTTTTTGGCCGCGCATCCATACCCGTTATCGTTGTGCGGTATGCCTGTGTCCGGGTAGCTCCCGGATGCCGGCAGGACCCGAATCGAAAGGACCCGGAGAGCTATGCCTCCCAAGAAGAAGAAGGTCACGGGGCTCATCAAGCTCCAGATCCAGGCCGGTGCCGCGAACCCGGCCCCGCCGGTCGGCCCCGCGCTGGGTCAGCACGGCGTGAACATCATGGAGTTCTGCAAGGCCTACAACGCCGCGACCGAGTCGCAGCGTGGCTGGGTCATCCCGGTGGAGATCACGGTCTACGAGGACCGTTCCTTCACCTTCATCACCAAGACCCCGCCGGCCGCGAAGATGATCCTCAAGGCCGCGGGTGTGGAGAAGGGCTCCGGCGAGCCGCACAAGACCAAGGTCGCGAAGATCACGCGTGACCAGGTCCGTGAGATCGCCACCACGAAGATGCCCGACCTCAACGCCAACGACCTGGACCAGGCGGAGAAGATCATCGCCGGTACCGCCCGTTCCATGGGCGTCACGGTCGAGGGCTGACCTCCACCCCCGTAAGCAAGCCACGCGGCGGTAGCCGCAGGGTCAGGACAGTGTGGCAGGGCCGGCTCGGCCCGCACCACGACTCCTCAGAAGCCAACAGGAGCAGTAGTGAGCAAGCGCAGCAAGTCTCTCCGCGCTGCGGACGCCAAGATCGACCGGGACAAGCTCTACGCCCCGCTCGAGGCCGTCCGTCTCGCCAAGGAGACCTCCACGAGCAAGTTCGACGGCACCGTCGAGGTCGCCTTCCGCCTGGGTGTCGACCCGCGCAAGGCCGACCAGATGGTCCGTGGCACCGTGAACCTCCCGCACGGCACCGGCAAGACCGCCCGGGTCCTGGTCTTCGCGACCGGCGACCGTGCCGAGGCCGCGCGTGCCGCGGGCGCCGACATCGTCGGCGCCGACGAACTGATCGACGAGGTGTCGAAGGGCCGTCTGGACTTCGACGCCGTCGTCGCCACCCCGGACCTCATGGGCAAGGTCGGCCGCCTCGGCCGCGTGCTCGGTCCCCGTGGTCTCATGCCGAACCCGAAGACCGGCACCGTGACCCCGGACGTGACCAAGGCCGTCACCGAGATCAAGGGCGGCAAGATCGAGTTCCGCGTCGACAAGCACTCGAACCTGCACTTCATCATCGGCAAGACGTCGTTCGACGACACCAAGCTGGTGGAGAACTACGGCGCGGCGCTGGAGGAGATCCTCCGTCTCAAGCCGTCCGCCGCGAAGGGCCGGTACATCAAGAAGGCCGCGATCAGCACCACGATCGGCCCCGGCATCCCGATCGACTCCAACCGCACCCGCAACCTCCTCACCGAGGAGGACCCGGCGTCGGTCTGAGCCAACGGCTCGCCCAACCGGTTCACGGGCCCCGCACCTTCCGAGGTGCGGGGCCCGTCCCTTTTCCCGCGACCCTGGGCTAGCGTGCGGGCAGCGGACCCGCGCACGAGGCGCAGGGGGCGCACGGGGCACAGGGGGTGGGCGGATGAGGGGCACGACGGTACGCCGTACGGTCGTCTCGGTCGCGGTGTCGGTCATGCTGGCGGGCGTCACCGCCTGCACGTCCTCCGGCGACCCCGCCGGATCCGCCGCCTCGCCCTCCTCCGCTCCGCGGTCCTCCGTCCCGGCGTCCGCCAGCCCTCCCGCCCTCACCGGCCCTTCGGCCGACGCCCTGCGCGCCGTCGAGCGGGCGACCGGACGGGCGGGTTCGGCGCGGGTGGAGTCCACGACCGTGATGGGCAGCGAGCTGTCCCTGGAGGCCACCGGCGCCCTCGGCTGGCACGACGGCCTCACCGGCACCCTCATGATCACGTACACCGGTGGCACGACCGCCGAGACGATGCGCCGGCTGGGCACCACCGCGATGGAGGCCCGGTACCTGGCCGACGCCTACTACGCCCGCATGGGCGACGAGTTCGCCGCCCGGGTCGGCGGACGGCACTGGATCAAGTACGTCTACGCCGACCTGGAGGACCTCGGCGGCGACGCGGGCGCCGGGTTCGCGGACCAGATGCGTAACACCACGCCCCACCAGGCGGTGAAGCTGCTGCTGACCGCCAAGGACGTACGCAAGGTGGGCGAGGAGGAGACGCGCGGCCGACGCGCCACCCACTGGTCCGGCACGGTCGGCGGGTCCACCGCCCAGACCGTCGACATCTGGGTAGACGACCGGAACCTGCTGGTCAAGAAGGTCGAGCGGGGGCGGACGAAGACCGGGGAGCTGAACCAGACCGCGTACTACAGCGACTACGGCGTCACGGTCTTTGCCGAACGGCCACCGGCCGCGGACACGGCCGACTTCAAGGAACTGCTGGCGGCGCAGGACGGCTAGCGGGCTGTGCTCCTTGAATCCCGTGGGGGGATACCGATGAAGACTTCCGTACGTGTGCCCGTGGGCGCCGCACTGGCCGCGCTGCTGCTCGCCGGCGGAGCGGTGGGCTGTTCCGAGGGGGGCGGGACCGAGGGGTCCCCGGAGATGACGCCCGCGGCGGCCGTCGCCAAGGCGGCGAAGAACACCGAGGAGATCGACTCCATCCGGTACCGGATGACCGGCCGGGCCCCCGAGGAGGGCCGCGTCAAGGCCGAGGCGCAGATGCAGATCAAGCCCACGCTAGCGATGAGCATGAAGATGACGGCGCTGGACCAGGGCGCCGACGGGAGCGCGGAGATCCGGCTCGTCGACAAGGCGATGTACATCGGCGGCGGTGCCCAGGCCGCCAAGGAGATGGACGGCAAGAGCTGGATCAAGTTCGACATGGCCGCGATCGGTGCCGAGGAGGAGCTGAACCAGCTGGGCGGCGCCTCCCAGGCCGACAAGAACCCGGCGACCGAGTCCACCTTCCTCACCGGGGCCAAGGACGTGGAAAAGGTCGGCACCGAGACCGTCGACGGCGTGAAGACCACCCACTACAAGGGCACGGTCACCGTCGCCGACCTGGAGAAGTCCCTCGGGGACGAGGACAAGGCCACCCGGGAGAAGCGCCGGAAGAGCCTTGAGCAGTACGAGAAGATGGGCATCGGCATGATGAAGGAGGCCCAGCAGGGCTGAGCCGCCCGCCGTCCGGGTAGCGGCTGGGGCGGATTTGCTTGACACTGCCCCGGTCCCGTACGCTTCCACAGAAGCCAAAGACCGCTGGTCGTTGCCGTGTGCTCGTTGGAGTGCACGGTGGCCGAAGGATCCGCTGAACTGCGGACGACCCGCGCAGGTGACTGTGGATGAGCTCCCGGAGTCCGCGCCTCGTGCGTGTGAGCGACGGTCGAGCCACGCCCCGTGCGCCTGCGCCGGGGCGTTTCGTTTTCCCCAGTCCTCCTTCGGGTCCGCGCGGTCCGAATCACCCGGAAGGAGGCCGAGACTCTATGGCGACGCCCGACAAGGCTGCCGCGGTTGCCGAGCTGACGGACAAGTTCCGCAGCTCCAACGCCGCCGTGCTGACCGAGTACCGCGGTCTCACCGTGGCGCAGCTCAAGACGCTGCGCCGGTCGCTCGGTGAGAACGCCCAGTACGCCGTGGTGAAGAACACGCTGACCAAGATTGCGGCCAACGAGGCCGGGATCTCGACGCTGGACGACCACTTCAATGGTCCGACGGCTGTCGCCTTCATCACCGGTGACCCGGTGGTGTCGGCGAAGGGTCTGCGCGACTTCGCCAAGGACAACCCCAACCTCGTCATCAAGGGCGGTGTCCTTGACGGCAAGGCGCTGTCCGCCGACGAGATCAAGAAGCTTGCGGACCTCGAGTCCCGCGAGGTTCTGCTCTCCAAGCTGGCGGGTGCCTTCAAGGGCAAGCAGTCCCAGGCTGCTCAGCTCTTCCAGGCGCTTCCCTCGAAGCTCGTCCGCACCGTGGACGCGCTCCGTGCCAAGCAGGACGAGCAGGGCGGTGCCGAGTAACTCGGCTCGCTTTCTGATCCGGGCCGCCTGAGCGCGGCACGGGTCGCAGCGGGCCGACGTACGCCCGCCTCACCCCGTACATCCGGCACCTGCCGAATTAGTGGAAGGACCGCCATCATGGCGAAGCTCAGCCAGGACGACCTGCTCGCCCAGTTCGAGGAGATGACCCTCATCGAGCTCTCCGAGTTCGTGAAGGCCTTCGAGGACAAGTTCGACGTCACCGCCGCCGCCGCGGTCGCCGCCGCCCCGGCCGGCCCGGCCGCCCCCGCCGAGGCCGAGGCCGAGCAGGACGAGTTCGACGTCATCCTCACCGGTGCCGGCGACAAGAAGATCCAGGTCATCAAGGTCGTGCGCGAGCTGACCTCCCTGGGTCTGAAGGAGGCCAAGGACCTCGTCGACGGCGCCCCGAAGCCCGTCCTCGAGAAGGTCGCCAAGGACGCCGCCGAGAAGGCCGCCGAGTCCCTCAAGGGCGCCGGCGCCTCCGTCGAGGTCAAGTAGGACCACGAAGGCACCACGGATCCGTCAGGGTCTGTAACGCCGTAGCACCGAAGAGCGATCATCCATCCGGGTGGTCGCTCTTCGGCGTACCGGGAGTCCGGCGGCGGCTACCTTGCACGCGTGACGGCGGAGAGTATGGTGATCTTCGTTGTGCCGTCGCCGGGGCCCTGAGAGCCCCTGGCGGCAACCGGTTTGGGCAAGGGGGGCCTTGACGAACCGCACGCAGCGCGCGATTCTCAGGGCGTCGTCACAAGGATCCGAATCCGAGGCATGGATCGACGGCGAAGAGGGCAGTATCTGGGTGCGTTGAGGGCGAGGCCTTGTCGCACAGGTGGTGAGAACAACGAGGAGTGAACACGGTCCCCGAGAACCGCACTGGACATCAGTGTGCCAAGTGGCTACACTGACCCTTTGCGCTGCCTGTTAGCTGCCCCCTGCCCGTCACCAGGGGTCTGCCCTCGCTCGAGCACTGACGACCAGAGCATGCCTGACCTGGCTCTTTAGCCACATCAGGCACCCCCTGTCTTAGTGCACGGAAGAGGGACCGGTACGCGCGTAGTGAGTCCGAGCCCTCGGAAGGACCCCCTCTTGGCCGCCTCGCGCAATGCCTCGATCGCGAATACGAACAACGCTGCCAGCACCGCCCCGCTGCGCATCTCCTTTGCAAAGATCAAGGAGCCCCTCGAGGTTCCGAACCTTCTCGCGCTGCAAACCGAGAGCTTTGACTGGCTGCTCGGCAACGACGCGTGGAAGGCTCGCGTCGAGTCGGCTCTGGAGTCCGGTCGGGACGTCCCCACGAAGTCCGGTCTGGAAGAGATCTTCGAGGAGATCTCGCCGATCGAGGACTTCTCCGGGTCGATGTCGCTGACGTTCCGCGACCACCGTTTCGAGCCCCCCAAGAACAGCATCGACGAGTGCAAGGACCGCGACTTCACGTACGCGGCCCCGCTCTTCGTCACCGCCGAGTTCACCAACAACGAGACCGGCGAGATCAAGTCCCAGACGGTCTTCATGGGCGACTTCCCGCTCATGACCAACAAGGGCACCTTCGTCATCAACGGCACCGAGCGTGTCGTGGTCTCGCAGCTGGTCCGTTCGCCCGGCGTCTACTTCGACTCCTCCATCGACAAGACGTCCGACAAGGACATCTTCTCCACCAAGATCATCCCGTCCCGGGGTGCCTGGCTGGAGATGGAGATCGACAAGCGCGACATGGTCGGTGTGCGCATCGACCGCAAGCGCAAGCAGTCCGTCACCGTCCTGCTCAAGGCGCTCGGTTGGACCACCGAGCAGATCCTGGAGGAGTTCGGCGAGTACGAGTCCATGCGCGCCACCCTGGAGAAGGACCACACCCAGGGCCAGGACGACGCGCTGCTCGACATCTACCGCAAGCTGCGTCCGGGCGAGCCCCCCACCCGTGAGGCCGCGCAGACGCTTCTGGAGAACCTGTACTTCAACCCGAAGCGCTACGACCTCGCCAAGGTCGGCCGCTACAAGGTCAACAAGAAGCTCGGCGCGGACGAGCCGCTGGACGCCGGCGTGCTCACCACCGACGACGTCATCGCCTCCATCAAGTACCTGGTGAAGCTGCACGCCGGTGAGACCGAGACGGTCGGCGAGTCGGGCCGGGAGATCGTCGTCGAGACCGACGACATCGACCACTTCGGCAACCGCCGCATCCGCAACGTCGGCGAGCTGATCCAGAACCAGGTCCGTACGGGTCTCGCCCGTATGGAGCGTGTCGTGCGCGAGCGCATGACCACGCAGGACGTCGAGGCGATCACGCCGCAGACCCTGATCAACATCCGGCCGGTCGTAGCCTCCATCAAGGAGTTCTTCGGCACCAGCCAGCTGTCCCAGTTCATGGACCAGAACAACCCGCTGTCGGGCCTGACGCACAAGCGTCGTCTCAACGCGCTCGGCCCGGGTGGTCTCTCCCGTGAGCGGGCCGGCTTCGAGGTCCGTGACGTTCACCCGTCGCACTACGGCCGCATGTGCCCGATCGAGACGCCCGAAGGCCCGAACATCGGTCTGATCGGCTCGCTCGCCTCGTACGGCCGGATCAACCCGTTCGGCTTCATCGAGACGCCGTACCGCAAGGTCGTCGACGGCCGGGTCACCGATGAGGTGGACTACCTGACCGCCGACGAGGAGGACCGCTTCGTCATCGCGCAGGCCAACGCCACGCTCAACGACGACATGCGGTTCTCCGAGGCCCGCGTCCTGGTCCGCCGTCGTGGCGGCGAGGTCGACTACGTCCCCGGTGACGACGTCGACTACATGGACGTCTCGCCGCGCCAGATGGTGTCGGTCGCGACCGCGATGATCCCGTTCCTGGAGCACGACGACGCCAACCGTGCCCTCATGGGCGCGAACATGATGCGCCAGGCCGTGCCGCTCATCAAGAGCGAGTCCCCGCTCGTCGGCACCGGCATGGAGTACCGCTCCGCCGCCGACGCCGGTGACGTGGTCAAGGCCGAGAAGGCGGGTGTGGTCCAGGAGGTCTCCGCGGACTACATCACCACCACCAACGACGACGGCACGTACATCACGTACCGCCTGGCCAAGTTCTCCCGGTCCAACCAGGGCACCTCGGTCAACCAGAAGGTCGTCGTCGCCGAGGGCGACCGGCTCATCGAGGGCCAGGTCCTGGCCGACGGTCCGGCCACCGAGAACGGCGAGATGGCGCTCGGCAAGAACCTGCTGGTCGCGTTCATGCCGTGGGAGGGTCACAACTACGAGGACGCGATCATCCTGTCGCAGCGCCTCGTGCAGGACGACGTCCTCTCCTCGATCCACATCGAGGAGCACGAGGTCGACGCCCGTGACACCAAGCTCGGCCCCGAGGAGATCACCCGGGACATCCCGAACGTCTCCGAGGAGGTCCTCGCCGACCTCGACGAGCGCGGCATCATCCGCATCGGTGCCGAGGTCGTCGCCGGCGACATCCTCGTCGGCAAGGTCACGCCCAAGGGTGAGACGGAGCTGACCCCGGAGGAGCGCCTGCTCCGCGCGATCTTCGGTGAGAAGGCGCGCGAGGTGCGCGACACCTCCCTGAAGGTGCCGCACGGTGAGATCGGCAAGGTCATCGGCGTCCGCGTCTTCGACCGCGAGGAGGGCGACGAGCTTCCCCCCGGTGTGAACCAGCTGGTGCGCGTGTACGTGGCGCAGAAGCGCAAGATCACCGACGGTGACAAGCTCGCCGGCCGCCACGGCAACAAGGGCGTCATCTCCAAGATCAACCCGATCGAGGACATGCCGTTCCTGGAGGACGGCACGCCCGTCGACATCATCCTCAACCCGCTGGGTGTCCCGTCCCGAATGAACCCGGGGCAGGTCCTGGAGATCCACCTCGGCTGGCTCGCCAGCCGAGGCTGGGACGTCTCCGGCCTCGCGGAGGAGTGGGCCGAGCGGCTCCAGGCCATCGGCGCCGACAAGGTCGAGCCCGGCACCAACGTCGCCACCCCGGTCTTCGACGGTGCGCGCGAGGACGAGCTGGCCGGTCTGCTCCAGCACACCATCCCGAACCGCGACGGCGAGCGCATGGTGCTCCCGTCCGGCAAGGCGCGGCTGTTCGACGGCCGCTCCGGTGAGCCGTTCCCGGAGCCGATCTCGGTCGGCTACATGTACATCCTCAAGCTGCACCACCTGGTCGACGACAAGCTGCACGCCCGGTCGACCGGCCCGTACTCGATGATCACCCAGCAGCCGCTGGGTGGTAAGGCCCAGTTCGGTGGCCAGCGCTTCGGTGAGATGGAGGTGTGGGCGCTGGAGGCTTACGGCGCCGCGTACGCCCTCCAGGAGCTGCTGACCATCAAGTCCGACGACGTCACCGGCCGCGTGAAGGTCTACGAGGCCATCGTCAAGGGCGAGAACATCCCTGAGCCCGGCATCCCCGAGTCCTTCAAGGTGCTCATCAAGGAGATGCAGTCCCTGTGCCTCAACGTGGAGGTGCTGTCCTCGGACGGCATGTCCATCGAGATGCGTGACACCGACGAGGACGTCTTCCGCGCCGCGGAGGAGCTTGGCATCGACCTGTCCCGGCGCGAGCCGAGCAGCGTCGAAGAGGTCTGACGGGAGTCAGGCGGGGCCTCTCACGCAGAGGCCCCGCCGATCCCGCGACCCCCGTTTCAGACCACAGACTTACAACCCTGAGAGGGATTGACGCATAGTGCTCGACGTCAACTTCTTCGACGAGCTCCGGATCGGTCTGGCCACCGCTGACGACATCCGTCAGTGGAGCCACGGCGAGGTCAAGAAGCCCGAGACCATCAACTACCGCACCCTCAAGCCCGAGAAGGACGGACTCTTCTGCGAGAAGATCTTCGGTCCGACCCGGGACTGGGAGTGCTACTGCGGCAAGTACAAGCGCGTCCGCTTCAAGGGCATCATCTGCGAGCGCTGTGGCGTCGAGGTCACGCGCGCCAAGGTGCGCCGTGAGCGGATGGGCCACATCGAGCTGGCCGCTCCCGTCACCCACATCTGGTACTTCAAGGGCGTCCCGTCGCGCCTCGGCTACCTGCTCGACCTCGCCCCGAAGGACCTGGAAAAGGTCATCTACTTCGCGGCGTACATGATCACGTTCGTCGACGAGGAGCGCCGTACGCGCGACCTGCCGTCGCTGGAGGCCCACGTCTCCGTCGAGCGCCAGCAGATCGAGCAGCGCCGCGACTCCGACCTGGAGGCCCGCGCCAAGAAGCTCGAGACCGACCTGGCCGAGCTGGAGGCCGAGGGCGCCAAGGCCGATGTGCGCCGCAAGGTGCGCGAGGGTGCCGAGCGTGAGATGAAGCAGCTGCGCGACCGTGCGCAGCGCGAGATCGACCGCCTCGACGAGGTGTGGAACCGGTTCAAGAACCTCAAGGTCCAGGACCTGGAGGGCGACGAGCTGCTCTACCGCGAGCTGCGCGACCGCTTCGGCACCTACTTCGACGGCTCGATGGGCGCCGCCGCGCTGCAGAAGCGCCTGGAGTCCTTCGACCTCAACGAGGAGGCCGAGCGCCTCCGCGAGATCATCCGTACCGGCAAGGGCCAGAAGAAGACCCGTGCGCTCAAGCGCCTCAAGGTCGTCTCCGCGTTCCTGCAGACCAGCAACAGCCCCAAGGGCATGGTGCTCGACTGCGTGCCGGTCATCCCGCCGGACCTGCGTCCGATGGTGCAGCTGGACGGTGGCCGCTTCGCGACCTCCGACCTGAACGACCTGTACCGCCGCGTCATCAACCGCAACAACCGCCTGAAGCGGCTTCTCGACCTCGGCGCGCCCGAGATCATCGTGAACAACGAGAAGCGCATGCTCCAGGAGGCCGTCGACGCGCTCTTCGACAACGGCCGCCGTGGCCGCCCGGTGACGGGCCCCGGCAACCGTCCGCTGAAGTCGCTGTCCGACATGCTCAAGGGCAAGCAGGGCCGCTTCCGTCAGAACCTGCTCGGCAAGCGAGTCGACTACTCGGCGCGTTCCGTCATCGTCGTCGGCCCGCAGCTGAAGCTGCACCAGTGCGGTCTGCCCAAGGCCATGGCGCTGGAGCTCTTCAAGCCGTTCGTGATGAAGCGCCTGGTCGACCTGAACCACGCGCAGAACATCAAGAGCGCCAAGCGCATGGTCGAGCGCGGCCGCACGGTCGTGTACGACGTGCTGGAAGAGGTCATCGCGGAGCACCCGGTTCTGCTGAACCGCGCTCCCACGCTGCACCGCCTCGGCATCCAGGCCTTCGAGCCGCAGCTGGTCGAGGGCAAGGCCATCCAGATCCACCCGCTCGTCTGCACCGCGTTCAACGCGGACTTCGACGGTGACCAGATGGCCGTGCACCTGCCGCTGTCCGCGGAGGCGCAGGCCGAGGCCCGCATCCTGATGCTGTCCTCGAACAACATCCTCAAGCCGGCCGACGGCCGTCCGGTGACGATGCCGACCCAGGACATGGTCCTCGGTCTGTTCTTCCTCACCACCGACGGCGAGGGCCGGGACCTCAAGGGCGAGGGCCGCGCCTTCGGCTCCGCCGCCGAGGCGATCATGGCGTTCGACGCGGGCGACCTGTCGCTCCAGTCGAAGGTCGACATCCGCTTCCCGGTGGGCACCATCCCGCCCCGCGGCTGGGAGCCCCCGGCGCGCGAGGAGGGTGAGCCGGAGTGGCAGCAGGGTGACACCTTCACCCTGAAGACCACGCTGGGCCGCGCGCTCTTCAACGAGCTGCTGCCCGAGGACTACCCGTTCGTCGACTACGAGGTCGGCAAGAAGCAGCTCTCCGAGATCGTCAACGACCTCGCCGAGCGCTACCCGAAGGTCATCGTGGCGGCGACGCTCGACAACCTGAAGGCGGCCGGCTTCTTCTGGGCGACCCGTTCCGGTGTCACCGTGGCCATCTCCGACGTCGTCGTTCCCGAGGCGAAGAAGGAGATCGTCAAGGGCTACGAGGCGCAGGACGAGAAGGTCCAGAAGCAGTACGAGCGCGGTCTGATCACCAAGGACGAGCGCACGCAGGAGCTCATCGCGATCTGGACCAAGGCGACCAACGAGGTCGCCGAGGCGATGAACGAGAACTTCCCGAAGACCAACCCGATCTTCATGATGGTGAACTCGGGCGCACGAGGCAACATGATGCAGATGCGTCAGATTGCCGGTATGCGTGGTCTGGTGTCCAACGCGAAGAACGAGACGATCCCGCGTCCCATCAAGGCCTCCTTCCGTGAGGGCCTGTCCGTGCTGGAGTACTTCATCTCCACGCACGGTGCCCGTAAGGGTCTGGCGGACACCGCTCTGCGTACCGCCGACTCGGGTTACCTCACGCGTCGTCTGGTCGACGTCTCCCAGGACGTCATCATTCGCGAGGAGGACTGCGGCACCGAGCGCGGTCTCAAGCTGCCGATCGCCTCGCGTGACGCGGACGGGACGCTGCGCAAGGCCGAGGACGTCGAGACCAGCGTGTACGCCCGCATGCTCGCCGAGGACGTCGTCATCGACGGCAAGGTGATCGCGCCGGCCAACGTCGACCTCGGTGACGTCCTGATCGACGCCCTGCTTGCCAACGGTGTCGAGGAGGTCAAGACCCGTTCGATCCTGACCTGCGAGTCCCAGGTCGGCACCTGCGCCATGTGCTACGGCCGCTCGCTGGCCACCGGCAAGCTGGTCGACATCGGTGAGGCGGTCGGCATCATCGCCGCCCAGTCCATCGGTGAGCCCGGTACCCAGCTGACGATGCGTACCTTCCACACCGGTGGTGTGGCCGGTGACGACATCACCCAGGGTCTGCCGCGTGTCGTCGAGCTCTTCGAGGCCCGTACCCCGAAGGGTGTGGCCCCGATCTCCGAGGCCTCCGGCCGCGTCCGGATCGAGGAGACCGAGAAGACCAAGAAGCTCGTCGTCACCCCGGACGACGGCAGCGACGAGACGCCGTTCCCGATCTCGAAGCGTGCCCGTCTGCTCGTGGGCGAGGGCGACCACGTCGAGGTGGGCCAGAAGCTCACCGTGGGTGCCACCAACCCGCACGACGTGCTGCGCATCCTGGGTCAGCGTGCCGTCCAGGTCCACCTGGTCGGCGAGGTCCAGAAGGTCTACAACTCGCAGGGTGTGTCGATCCACGACAAGCACATCGAGATCATCATCCGGCAGATGCTGCGCCGTGTGACGATCATCGAGTCGGGCGACGCGGAGCTGCTGCCCGGCGAGCTGGTCGAGCGCACGAAGTTCGAGACCGAGAACCGTCGTGTGGTCCAGGAGGGCGGTCACCCGGCCTCCGGTCGTCCGCAGCTGATGGGTATCACCAAGGCCTCGCTGGCGACGGAGTCCTGGCTGTCGGCCGCCTCCTTCCAGGAGACGACCCGAGTGCTGACGGACGCGGCGATCAACGCCAAGTCCGACAGCCTCATCGGCCTCAAGGAGAACGTCATCATCGGTAAGCTCATCCCGGCCGGTACGGGCCTGTCCCGCTACCGCAACATCCGGGTCGAGCCGACCGAGGAGGCCAAGGCCGCGATGTACTCGGCCGTCGGCTACGACGACATCGACTACTCGCCGTTCGGCACGGGCTCCGGCCAGGCCGTTCCGCTGGAGGACTACGACTACGGTCCGTACAACCAGTAAGCGAGCAGCATGAACGAAGGGCGGTCACCCCGTGGGGTGGCCGCCCTTCGGCGTTCTCGCGCGGGGGTGGTTACGGCACGCCCAGCTCGAAGATGACGTAGTGCGCGTACCAGCCGGAGGCGAGCGCGGCGGTGGAGAAGAAGACCACCAGGCTCGGGAGCTTCAGGCGGCTCAGGGCCGCGGCGGGGGCCAGCAGCAGGGGGAAGGCCGGCAGCAGGTAGCGCATCGTGTTGCCGAACATCTGCTGGGTGCCGAGGACCGTGACGATGGACGCCAGGGTGTAGGCGACCAGGACCAGCGGGGGCCGCTTGCGCAGCATCAGGGCGATCAGGAAGGGCAGCGCGAGGACCAGCTGGAGGGAGAGCAGGTCCGGGGTGGAGAAGGCGAAGTGGTAGTCGCCCTTGCCCACCGCTAGGTTGCGCAGCACGTCCAGGGTGTAGGCGCCGTAGTCGAAGAAGTGGGCCCAGCCGTCGCGCTGGAGGGTGAAGTACGCGGTGGCCTCGCCCGTGCTCCAGCCGACCCAGGCGATGTAGCCGAGCAGGCCGAGGGGGGCGACGAGCATGGCGTACACCGGGCCGCGCACCCCGTGCTCGCGTCTGGTCGCGGGGCGGGCCAGCGTTACCAGGGCGGCGAGTCCCACGGCGCCGATGAGCACGGCGGACGTGGGGCGGTTCAGGCCGGCGGTGAAGGCGAGCAGGCCGGCCACCACCCAGCGCCGGGTCATCACCGCGTAGCAGGCCCAGGCGGCGATGGCGACGAACAGGGACTCGGAGTAGACGGCCCACTCGACGCCCGCGCCGGGGGCCACGGCCCACAGACCGGCCGCGATGGTGCCCGCGCGGGCACCCGCGAGCAGCGAGATCACGGCGTAGATGCCCGCCGCCGCGATGAACGACGAGACGACGGAGACCAGGATCCCGGAGCCGTACAGGCCGAGGCCGGTGGACTCCGAGACCATGCGGATCAGGGCCGGGTAGAGGGGGAAGAACGCTACCGAGTTCTGCTGGACCGTGAACAGGCCGTCGGAGTCGAGCCGGACCAGGGAGGGGTGGTAGCCGTGTTCGGCGACCTGGAGGTACCACCAGCCGTCCCAGGTGGCCAGGACGTCCCACCAGTGGGCGCCGCCGCCGAAGCGCGGGTTCTTCTCCCGGAAGTCCCCGGCGTACGTCAGCAGGGCGGCGAAGACGCCGAGGCCGACCAGCTTCGTGACGCCGTACAGCAGGAGCGGGGCCAGGTAGGGCCGGGCGCCGTCCGGCAGGCGGGGCGGCCAGGTGGTCCAGGGGCGTTCCCGGGGCCCGTCGGGCCGTGCCCTGCGTGCGCCGTCCGACCCGTCGGTCACCGTGTCGTCGGCAGCCGTGTCCATGGCTGTCATCCCCCTTGGCCCACCCTCAACCGTCAGTTGCTGCCATAAGATCGCACAAGAGTCGCACATCTGTGCTCGGTGTCAGGGAGAGGGGAGGCGCGGTGCCCGAGGAACCGGACGCGGAGCGGCACGAACCCGTAGTGCTGTCGGTCGTCATACCCGTGTTCAACGAGGAAGAGGTCCTGCCCGCGCTGGTCAGCAGGTTGCGCCCGGTCCTGACGGAGCTGGGTGTGCGGCACGAGGTCGTCGTGGTGGACGACGGCAGCGGCGACCGTACGGCGGAGCTGCTCGCCGCCTTCCGGCTGGGCTGGCCGGAGCTGCGCGTGGTCTCTCTGCGGCGCAACTCCGGACACCAGGCGGCCCTCACCGCGGGTCTTGACCGGGCCGTGGGCGCCTACGTCGTCAGTCTCGACGCCGACCTCCAGGACCCGCCGGAGAAGATCCCCGAGATGCTGGCGCTGGCCCGTGCGCAGGGGCTGGACATCGTCTACGGCGTGCGGGCCGACCGCAGCAGCGACTCCGGGTTCAAGCGGTGGTCGGCGGGCGTCTACTACCGCCTGATGCGGCGCCTGGCGGGCCCGTCGGTGCTCGCTCAGGCCGGCGACTTCCGGCTGCTCAGCCGGGCCGCCGTGGACGCGCTGAAGGCCCTGCCCGACCAGCAGCGGGTCTACCGGCTCCTCGTGCCCTGGCTGGGCTTCCCGAGCGGCCGGGTGACGTACGAGCGCGCGCCGCGCACCGCCGGCCGGACGAAGTATCCGCTGGGCCGGATGATCCGCCTCGCCGTCGACAGCGTCACCGGCTTCTCGGCGGCTCCGCTGCGCATCGCCACCTGGCTGGGCGCCGGTGCCTTCGTGGTCTGCCTGGGGCTGCTGGTCTACACGCTGACCGCCTTCGCGCTGGGCCGCACGGTCCCCGGCTGGACCTCGCTCTTCACCGGCATCGTGTTCATCGGCGCGGTGCAGCTGATCTGCGTCGGGCTGCTCGGTGAGTATGTCGGGCGCATATACACGGCGGTGCAGAACCGGCCGACGTACTTCGTCCGGGACGACACGGCGGCGCCCGCACCCGCACCCGGACCCGCACCCGGGGACGGGTCGATAGGGGCACAGCGCGACGAATCGGGTACGGACACCCCCGCCGCCCATTTGTTTTGACCGCAGCGAATGCGATAGGTACGCTCAGACCTTGTGCCTGGGGTGTGCCCTGGCCCTCGTGCGTGTCTTCAACCGCGGTGAGGGCCGTGACCGGCCACCGCAATCCGCGCTTTCTCCTGCCTGGTGGCAGGGGTTCGCGGCTTCGACACACCCGACCGCGTGGGTCGGCGACGTTCCAGGTTAGCTTCACCATTCGGCACACAGAAACCGGAGAAGTAGTGCCTACGATCCAGCAGCTGGTCCGGAAGGGCCGGCAGGACAAGGTCGAGAAGAACAAGACGCCCGCACTCGAGGGTTCCCCTCAGCGCCGTGGCGTCTGCACGCGTGTGTTCACGACCACCCCGAAGAAGCCGAACTCGGCCCTGCGTAAGGTCGCGCGTGTGCGTCTGACCAGCGGGATCGAGGTCACCGCTTACATTCCGGGTGAGGGACACAACCTGCAGGAGCACTCCATCGTGCTCGTGCGCGGCGGCCGTGTGAAGGACCTGCCCGGTGTTCGCTACAAGATCATCCGCGGCTCGCTTGACACCCAGGGTGTCAAGAACCGCAAGCAGGCCCGCAGCCGCTACGGCGCCAAGAAGGAGAAGTAGAAATGCCTCGTAAGGGCCCCGCCCCGAAGCGCCCGGTCATCATCGACCCGGTCTACGGTTCTCCTCTGGTGACCTCCCTCATCAACAAGGTGCTCATGAACGGCAAGCGCTCCACCGCCGAGCGCATCGTTTACGGCGCCATGGAGGGCCTGCGCGAGAAGACCAGCAACGACCCGGTCATCACGCTGAAGCGCGCTCTCGAGAACATCAAGCCGACCCTCGAGGTCAAGTCCCGCCGCGTCGGTGGTGCGACGTACCAGGTGCCGATCGAGGTCAAGCCCGGTCGCGCCAACACCCTCGCGCTGCGCTGGCTCGTCGGTTACTCCCGCGCCCGTCGCGAGAAGACCATGACCGAGCGTCTGCTCAACGAGCTCCTCGACGCCTCCAACGGCCTCGGTGCCGCTGTGAAGAAGCGCGAGGACACGCACAAGATGGCCGAGTCCAACAAGGCCTTCGCGCACTACCGCTGGTAGTCGCTACCCCCATCGAGACCGAGAGAAGACCGAAGCCTTATGGCTACCACTTCACTTGACCTGGCCAAGGTCCGCAACATCGGGATCATGGCCCACATCGACGCGGGCAAGACGACCACCACCGAGCGGATCCTGTTCTACACCGGCGTCAGCTACAAGATCGGTGAGGTCCACGACGGCGCCGCCACGATGGACTGGATGGAGCAGGAGCAGGAGCGTGGCATCACGATCACGTCTGCTGCGACCACCTGTCACTGGCCGCTCGAGGACAACGACTACACGATCAACATCATCGACACCCCGGGGCACGTCGACTTCACCGTCGAGGTGGAGCGTTCCCTGCGTGTGCTCGACGGTGCCGTGACCGTGTTCGACGGTGTCGCCGGTGTCGAGCCGCAGTCCGAGACGGTGTGGCGTCAGGCCGACCGTTACGGCGTGCCCCGCATCTGCTTCGTGAACAAGCTGGACCGTACCGGCGCCGAGTTCCACCGCTGCGTGGAGATGATCTCGGACCGCCTGGGCGCCCAGCCGCTCGTCATGCAGCTCCCGATCGGTGCCGAGGCCGACTTCAAGGGCGTCGTGGACCTGGTCCGCATGAAGGCGCTCGTGTGGTCCGCCGAGGCCGCCAAGGGCGAGATGTACGACACCGTCGACATCCCGGCCACGCACGCCGAGGCCGCCGAGGAGTGGCGCGGCAAGCTGGTCGAGGCCGTCGCGGAGAACGACGAAGAGATCATGGAGCTGTTCCTGGAGGGCCAGGAGCCCACCGAGGAGCAGCTGTACGCCGCGATCCGTCGCATCACCATCGCCTCCGGCAAGTCCGAGGACACCACGGTCACCCCGGTGTTCTGCGGCACCGCGTTCAAGAACAAGGGCGTCCAGCCCCTGCTCGACGCGGTCGTGCGCTACCTGCCGACCCCGCTCGACGTCGAGGCCATCGAGGGCCACGACGTCAAGGACCCCGAGGTCGTCGTCACGCGCAAGCCGTCGGAGGAGGAGCCCCTCTCCGCCCTCGCGTTCAAGATCATGAGCGACCCGCACCTCGGCAAGCTCACCTTCGTCCGGGTCTACTCCGGCCGCCTGGTGTCCGGCACCGCCGTGCTGAACTCCGTCAAGGGCCGCAAGGAGCGCATCGGCAAGATCTACCGCATGCACGCGAACAAGCGTGAGGAGATCGAGTCGGTGGGCGCCGGTGACATCGTCGCCGTCATGGGCCTGAAGCAGACCACCACCGGTGAGACGCTGTCCGACGACAAGAAGCCGGTCATCCTGGAGTCCATGGACTTCCCGGCGCCGGTCATCCAGGTCGCCATCGAGCCCAAGTCGAAGGGTGACCAGGAGAAGCTGGGCGTCGCGATCCAGCGCCTGGCCGAGGAGGACCCGTCCTTCCAGGTTCACACGAACGAGGAGACGGGCCAGACCATCATCGGTGGTATGGGTGAGCTGCACCTCGAGGTGCTGGTCGACCGTATGCGCCGTGAGTTCAAGGTCGAGGCCAACGTCGGCAAGCCGCAGGTCGCGTACCGCGAGACGATCCGCAAGACCGTCGAGCGCGTGGACTACACCCACAAGAAGCAGACCGGTGGTACCGGTCAGTTCGCCAAGGTGCAGATCGCGATCGAGCCCATCGAGGGCGGCGACGCGTCGTACGAGTTCGTGAACAAGGTCACCGGTGGCCGCATCCCGAAGGAGTACATCCCTTCGGTGGACGCCGGTGCGCAGGAGGCCATGCAGTTCGGCATCCTGGCCGGCTACGAGATGACCGGCGTTCGCGTGACGCTCATCGACGGTGGCTACCACGAGGTCGACTCCTCCGAGCTCGCCTTCAAGATCGCCGGTTCGCAGGCCTTCAAGGAGGCCGCGCGCAAGGCTTCGCCCGTGCTCCTGGAGCCGATGATGGCCGTCGAGGTCACCACGCCCGAGGACTACATGGGTGACGTCATCGGCGACATCAACTCCCGCCGTGGCCAGATCCAGGCCATGGAGGAGCGGATGGGTGCCCGCGTCGTGAAGGGCCTCGTGCCGCTGTCGGAGATGTTCGGCTACGTCGGAGACCTCCGCAGCAAGACGTCGGGTCGCGCAAGCTACTCGATGCAGTTCGACTCCTACGCCGAGGTTCCCCGGAACGTCGCCGAGGAGATCATCGCGAAGGCCAAGGGCGAGTAACGGACTCCGTTACCGGACCGCGTTCTCACGCTTTAGGCTTGACCCCGGAGCCTGCATGGGGCATTCCGCCACAACCCGGCGGAATGCCCCGGCACCCGGGCTTTCCAGCAAAGATCACCTGGCGCCGATGAGTAAGGCGTACAGAACCACTCCACAGGAGGACCCCAGTGGCGAAGGCGAAGTTCGAGCGGACTAAGCCGCACGTCAACATCGGCACCATCGGTCACATCGACCACGGTAAGACGACCCTCACGGCCGCCATTACCAAGGTGCTGCATGACGCGTACCCGGACCTGAACGAGGCCTCGGCCTTCGACCAGATCGACAAGGCTCCTGAGGAGCGCCAGCGCGGTATCACCATCTCCATCGCGCACGTCGAGTACCAGACGGAGACGCGTCACTACGCCCACGTCGACTGCCCCGGTCACGCGGACTACATCAAGAACATGATCACGGGTGCGGCGCAGATGGACGGCGCCATCCTCGTGGTCGCCGCCACCGACGGCCCGATGCCGCAGACCAAGGAGCACGTGCTCCTGGCCCGCCAGGTCGGCGTTCCGTACATCGTCGTCGCCCTGAACAAGGCCGACATGGTGGACGACGAGGAGATCCTGGAGCTCGTCGAGCTCGAGGTGCGTGAGCTCCTCTCCGAGTACGAGTTCCCGGGCGACGACCTGCCGGTCGTCAAGGTCTCGGCGCTCAAGGCTCTCGAGGGCGACAAGGAGTGGGGCAACTCCATCCTCGAGCTGATGAAGGCCGTCGACGAGAGCATCCCGCAGCCCGAGCGTGACGTCGACAAGCCGTTCCTGATGCCGATCGAGGACGTCTTCACGATCACCGGTCGTGGCACCGTCGTCACCGGTCGTATCGAGCGCGGCATCCTCAAGGTCAACGAGACCGTCGACATCGTGGGCATCAAGCAGGAGAAGACCACCACCACGGTCACCGGCATCGAGATGTTCCGCAAGCTGCTCGACGAGGGCCAGGCCGGTGAGAACGTCGGCCTCCTGCTCCGCGGCATCAAGCGCGAGGACGTCGAGCGCGGCCAGGTCATCATCAAGCCGGGCTCGGTCACCCCGCACACCGAGTTCGAGGCGCAGGCCTACATCCTGTCCAAGGACGAGGGTGGCCGCCACACGCCGTTCTTCAACAACTACCGTCCGCAGTTCTACTTCCGTACGACGGACGTGACCGGCGTCGTGACCCTCCCCGAGGGCACCGAGATGGTCATGCCGGGTGACAACACCGAGATGAAGGTGGACCTCATCCAGCCCGTAGCCATGGAAGAGGGCCTGAAGTTCGCCATCCGCGAGGGTGGCCGGACCGTGGGCGCCGGCCAGGTCACCAAGATCAACAAGTAAGCTCCGCTTGCTTGTCGGTCGACCGACCTGACATGGGCTGATGCCTGAAAGGGGCCCGACGACACCCCTCGGAGGGGGCCCTCACCAGAGCCGCGCCGCGCCGCGGGCGCGCCCCCCCCCCCCCCCCCCGCCCCCCCCCCCCCCCCCCCGGCGCGGCCCCCCCCCCGCCCCCCCCCGCC
>NZ_JBHXNW010000060.1:18344-20855 GCF_042717365.1 Streptomyces sp. NPDC058534 | reverse complement strand
GGGTGTGTGGGTTCTCGGGGCGGCGGGCGGGGTGGGGGCCGGGGCGGGGGCGGGTGGCAACACCCCGTGTTACCCGGTGCGCCCCCCCCCCCCGGGGCCGCCCGCCCCCTTCGCATGTCCGGCGCGGGACCGGGGGCTACTCCCGCGCTCCCGCCATTTCCACCGCGCGGCGCCGCGTGGCGAGCCACGCCGGGACCACGGAGGCGACCAGCGCCAGGACGGCGCAGGAGGCGACGACCCCGCCGAGGGCCGCCCACGGCAGCTCGATGGTGCTGTCCACCGAGAGCAGGCCCAGTGCCCCCCACATCCCGGCCAGGTTGAGCCCGGTCACGACCAGCCCGAGCAGCGCGCCGGCCGCCACCACCAGCAGCGACTCGGCACCGACCAGCCGCAGCACCTGCCACCGGGTGGCCCCGGCCAGCCGCAGCACCGCCAGCTCGCGCACCCGGTCGGCGGTGGCCATCACCATGGTGTTGACCAGCGAGATCCCGGTGTAGAGCAGGGCGATGCCCAGCACCAGGAGGAGGCCGGCCCGGGTCGTGCCGTTGGTCCCCGGGGAGGCGGCCGCGACCCACTCGTCCCGGCTCGACACGTGTCCGCCGGTCGCGCCCACCGCCTCGCGCAGCCCGGCGGCCACCGCGCCGGCGTCGGCGCCGTCCGCGAGGGCGACGTCCACCCGGTCGACCGGGGCGCCGGGGGCGTTGGCCCGCGTGACGTAGACGCCGTTGCCGCCGGTGCCGGTAGCCATCACGGCGGCGATGCGCAGCGTCCTGCGGGTGCCGTCCCCAAGCCACACCCGCACGCTCCGGCCCACGGAGTGCCGTTCCCACTCCCCGTTGACGATGATCGAGGCGTCGTCGAGGTCGGTCGCCCTCCCCTCCGTGAGCGGCAGCCGGGTCGTGGCGGCGAGGGCCTCGGGGTCGGCGACGGCACGTGCGTCGGACCTGATGAGCGCGGTGCCCTCCTCCAGGACGTACACCGCGCTCGACGAGGTCGGGGAGACCACCGCGCCGGGCACCGAGCGCAACCGGTCCACGGTCCGGGCGTCGAGGCCCGCGTCGCCCGCCGCCGTGACCACGAAGGCGGCGGCGGTCCGCTCGCGCGTCTCGGTGGCCTCGGCCTCGTCGAGCGTCGCGGTGGCGCCGAGCAGCGAGCCCGCGAGGGCGACCGTCACCAGCACGGGCGCCGCGACGGCGGCCGTACGGCGCACTCCGGCGGCGGCGTTCTCCCGCACCAGCAGGCCCGCCGCGCCCGGCAGCCGGGCCGGCAGCCAGGCCAGCAGCCGGGACAGCGGGCGCACCACGACGGGGGCGAGCATCGCGACCGCGGTGATCAGCAGCATCGGCCGGCTCACGTACGTCTTGCGGTGCAGCAGGCCGCCGGGGTCACCGGCCAGCGCGATGCCGAGCGTCACCAGCGCGGTCAGCAGCAGGCCCGCGCCGGACAGCCACCGGCCCCACGTCATCGCCCCGGTGTCCACGGACGCCTCGCGCAGCGCCTGCGTGGGGCCGGTCCGGCCGGCCCGCCAGGACGCGGCGAGCACGCCGCACAGGGCGACGAGGAGCCCCGTCCAGAAGGCCATGTGGTACGGCCAGGTGTGGTCGCCGATGGTGAACCAGGCCGGTGCCAGGTCGCTGTCGACCACCCACGCGGCCAGGTGCGGCGCACCCCACGAGCCGAGCCCGCAGCCGGCCGCGGAGGCGAGCACGCCCACCCCGAGGGCCTCGGCCAGCACCATCGCGCGCAGCTGCCCCGGGGTCGCCCCGGCGGTGCGCAGCAGCCCGAACTCGCGGCGCCGCTGCGCCACGGTGAAGGCGAACGTGGACGCCACGACGAACACCGACACGAAGGCGGTGACGCCGCCGGCCGTGCCGAACATGGCGTTCATCGCGGTCAGTGCCTCGCTGTCCCGGTCCGGATCGGCGTCGGCGAACCTGCGGTCGTCCCCGGTCAGGACGCGCACCCCCGCGCTGCCGCGCACCGCGTCCCGCACCGCCGACGGGTCCGCGTCGACCGCGAGCTGAAGGCTGACGGGGGAGAGCCGCGCGGCCTCGGCGTCGGTGTAGAAGACGGCGTTCTCGAAGCCGCGGTCGGGCACGGTGCCCACGACCCGGACGACTCCGCGGCCGGTGCGGAGCCGCTCGCCCGGCTCGGCCCAGCCGCCGGTGACGACGACCTCGCCGGCGGCGCGCGGCGCACGGCCCGCGTCGATCCCGTACGGGGCGAACGCGGCGGTGGACCACGGGTGGCCCACCAGGTCACCGGGCCCGCCCTCGGCGCGTACCGCGAAGGACCGGTCCGCGACGACCCGGCCGAGCCGCTCCAGTTCCGCGACGGTCCCGGCCGGCACGGCACGCGGCTGGGCCAGCTCGTGCGTGCGGTCGCCGACCGGCGTGGGCACCCGCAGGGTGTCCTGGCCCGGGGGGGCCCCCCCGCGCGCGGGGGTCCCCGCCCCGGCCGCGGGCGGGGGGGGGCGGGGGCGCGCGGCGGGCCCAGCCGCCCCCCCGAGCT
>NZ_JBHXNW010000060.1:0-18334 GCF_042717365.1 Streptomyces sp. NPDC058534 | reverse complement strand
CTCCACGACCGGCGCCGCGGCGAACCGCTCCGGCTCCCGGTCGGGTGCGGCCGGCGACGAGGCGAGGGCCAGTCCCGTCACGGTGAGCAGGGCGACACCCAGCGACAGCGCGACGAAGCTGCCGAGGAAGGTGACCCAGCGCGTGCGCAGGGTGCGCAGGGCGACACTCAGCATGGGAGGGCCTCCGGCCGGGTCATGAGGGGGCCGATGGATTCGGCGTACGCAGTGGTCGGTTGGCCGTGGACGTGGGCGAGCCGTTCCGCATCTTGGTGGGGTGCGGCCGGCGGCGAGGCGAGGGTCGGTCCCATGGGGGCGAGCACGGCGACACTCAGCACGGCACGGCCTCCAGCCGGGTCATGCGGGCGGCGATGTCGTCGGCGCCCGCCCCGGTCAGTTCGCCGTTGACGCGGCCGTCGACGAGGAAGACCACGCGGTCGGCGTGGGAGGCGGCGACCGGGTCGTGGGTGACCATGACGACGGTCTGGCCCGCGCCGTCGACCATGCCGCGCAGCAGGGTCAGTACCTCGTGGCCGGTCCGCGAGTCCAGGGCGCCGGTCGGCTCGTCGCCGAACAGCACCTCGGGGCGGGTGATCAGGGCGCGGGCCAGGGCGACGCGCTGCTGCTGGCCGCCCGACAGCTCCGTGGGCCGGTGCCGAGCGCGGTCGCCGAGCCCCACCTGCCGCAGCACCTCACGCACTTGCCCACGGCCGGGCCGGCGACCGGCCAGACGGAGCGGCAGCGCCACGTTCTGCTCGGCGGTCAGCGACGGCAGCAGGTTGAACGCCTGGAAGACGAAGCCGATGCGCTCGCGGCGCAGCAGCGTCAGCCTGGTCTCGCTCAGCCGGGTCAGCTCGGTGTCCCCGACGACGACCGACCCCGATGTGGGCCGGTCCAGGCCGGCGGCGCACTGCAGGAGGGTCGACTTGCCCGAGCCGGAGGGGCCCATGACGGCGGTGAAGGTACCCCTGGGGAAGGCCAGGGAGACCTCGTCGAGGACCGTCACGGTGTTGTCGCCCGCCTCGTACCGTCTGCTGACGGACCGCAACCGGACCGCGTGGACCGTGCTGTTGTTCATGTGTCCCCACTCAACCTTCGTCGGCTTCTGCGTCGGTGACTCCACGAAACCGTCCGCGACCCCTCCGGCGCAGTGAGGCGGAGGCGAGAGGCGGGGTAGGGCGGGCCATACCCCCAAAGGGCCCCCTGGGCCGATGGTCCGGCCGCGGGCGGGAGTTCTACGGTGACCCGCATGCACCCTCGGAACGTGTGGCAGGCCATGTCCGGCCCCGGCTACCTGCTGTCGGCGTGGCCGTGGCGCGCGGTCGCCCACCTGGCGACCGGGGCGGTGGCCGGTGCCGTGACCCTGGTGGGGCTCGTGGCCGCCGCTGCCGTCGGCGGTGTCCTCGCCGTCGTCGTGGTGGGCCTGCCGCTGCTGGTCCTCACCGCCCTCGCGGGCATACCCGTCGCCCACCTGGAGCGGTACCGGCTGCGCCTCGTCGACCGCGACCCCGCCCCGGGCCGGCACCGGCGGCCGGCCGTCCCGGGGCTGTGGCCCTGGCTGACCACCCGGCTGCGGGAGCGGGCGACCTGGCGGGAGCTGGGCCACGCCCTGCTGTTCGCCGGTCTGCTCTGGCCGGTGGACGCCGTGGTCGTCACCGCCGCCCTGGCCACGCCGCTGTCCATGGTCGCCACCCCGCTGCTGATGGCCACCGTCGGCGGCGGCGAGGAGGCGAAGGTGCTCAAGACGTGGACGGTCACCACCTGGCCGACCGCGTTCGGCGCCGCGCTGCTGGGCCTGCTGCTCCTCGCCCTGGGCGGCTACGCGCTGGGTCTGGCGGCCGGTGCGCGGGCCGAGCTGACCCGTGTCCTGATCGCCCCGCGCGACGGTGACCTGGGCGCCAGGGTCGTCGAACTGACCCGCTCACGCGTGCGGTTGGTGGACGCGTTCGAGTCGGAGCGGCGCCGCATCGAGCGCGATCTGCACGACGGGGCGCAGCAGCGTCTGGTCGCCCTGACGATGGCCCTCGGCCTGGCCCGGCTGGACGCGCCGCCCGGCCCGCTGGCCGACCAGCTCGCCAAGGCGCACGGCGAGGCGGGCAGGGCGCTGGAGGAACTGCGTGAGCTGATCCACGGCATCCACCCCAAGGTCCTCGCCGACTACGGCCTGGAGGCCGCCGTCGCCGACGCCGCCGACCGGTCCGCCGTCCCCGTCGACGTCACCCTGGAGCTGGCCGGGCGGCTGCCCCAGGCGGTGGAGGCCGCCGCCTACTTCGTGGTCCGCGAGGCCCTCGCCAACGTCGGCAGACACAGCGGTGCCGGCCGCGCGGAGGTGACCGGCGGGCACCTCGACGGACGGCTGTTCCTGGAGATCCGCGACGACGGCCGGGGCGGCGCCGACGCCGGGGCGGGCAGCGGGCTGACCGGACTCGCCGACCGGGTGTCCGTCCTGGATGGCAGACTCTCCGTGTCCAGCCCGCCGGGCGGGCCGACCCTGTTGCGCGTGGAGATTCCTTGCGAGTGGACCGAACGCTTCGCGTAGTGCTGGCCGAGGACAGCGTGCTGCTGCGGGACGGGCTGACCGGCCTGCTCGCCCGCTGCGGGCACGAGGTGGTGGCCGCCGTCGGGGACGCGGAGGCGCTGGTCGCGGCGGTGGCGGAGCACACCCCGGACGTCGTGGTCACCGACGTCCGCATGCCGCCCGGCTTCCAGGACGAGGGCCTGCACGCGGCGGTACGGCTGCGCGAGCGGCGCCCGGGCCTGCCCGTCCTCGTCCTCAGCCAGTACGTGCAGCGGACCTACGCCGCCGAGCTGCTGGACTCCGGTGACGGAACGGGCGTCGGCTACCTGCTCAAGGACCGCGTCGGCCAGGTCGAGGAGTTCGTCGAGGCGCTGACCGAGGTCGCGGACGGCGGCACGGTCGTCGACCCGGAGGTGGTACGCCAGTTGCTGCGCCGCCGCAGGGACCCGCTGGAGCGGCTCACCCCCCGTGAGCGGGAGGTGCTCGCGCTGGTCGCGGAGGGCAGGTCCAACGCCGCGGTCGCCCGCCAACTCGTCGTCTCCGAGGCGGCGGTGGGCAAGCACATCGGCAGCATCCTCACCAAGCTCGACCTGCCTCCGGCGACCGAGACCCATCGCAGGGTGCTGGCGGTCCTGGCGTATCTGCGGGCGTGAGACGGCCGTTCGCCTGCCCGGGGAGGGGTTGTGATTGGGTCACGAAGCCCTCGCATCCCTGCACTTCTCCTCCACCGAACGGCAGGATTGATCGCCGGAAGTGCCCGCCGGCCTGTGCCGCCCCTCACCGGAAAGTGAGTCCGTGAGTACCGTCCCGCCCCCCGACCGTTCCGACGACGACCCGGACTCCTCTCTCTCCGACGAGCAACTGGAGTCGTTCCTGCGGGAGGCCGCCGAAGGCGGCGGCACCTCCGCGCCCAAGGAGCCCTCCGCGCGCGCCCGGATGGTGGCCCGGCGGCTGCGGGAGGAGGACGAGGCGGCCCGGCGCGCCGACGCCACCGGCGGCCGTGGCGGGAAGCGGAAGGACCAGGGGCCGCCGCCCCCGCCGGGATGGCGCACGGGCCCGGCGCCGTCGGCGGGCGCCTCCCGGAAGCGGCGGGTGGGCGCGGTCGTCGGCGTGCTGGTCCTGGCGGCGCTCGCGGTCGTCGCCGTACGGCCCTCGCTGGTGTGGCCGGACGACGACGGCGGCGACGGCTCCGGACAGCCGTTGGCGGCCGAGACCGCCCGGCCGACCGGCGCCCCCGGGGGCCCCGCGGACACCGGACGGGCCACCCGCGAGCACCCCTTCCGCGACTCGCCCGCCGAACAGTGGGCCGAGGGCGCCGACGCCATCGAGGTACCGGAGGCGAAGGCGCTCTCCGGCCTGAGCGAGGACGACGTGGCGTTCGCGCTGCGCCGCACCAAGGACCTCCTGGTCGCCGCCAACCTGGACCCCGGTGTACTGCGCGGCGAGCAGCCGGACAAGGCGCTGGCCGTCCTCGACCCGAAGCAGCCGAAGCTGCTGCCCGACCTGCGCCGCTCCCTGCGGGAACCGGACGAGGAGCACGACCCGCTCCTGCTCTTCACCCGCTTCGACCCGGCCGAGACCCGCCTGGCCGGCGACGTGGTCAAGGTCCGCGGCCGGATGACGCTCGCCGCCGGGGAGCCCGGCGAAGTGAAGGTCGACGCCGACTACACCTTCGTCTACCCGCTGGTGCGGACCGACGACCCCGACGGCCCGGTGGCCCGCACCATCGTCCGCCGCGAACTGACCCTGACGCTCAACGACCCGGCCGCCTGGGACGTGACCGAGGGCAAGCTGGTGCTGGAGAAGTACTTCGCCGAGCACAACAACACCAACTGCGACGTCCACGACGGCTACCTGCACCCCGGGTTCGCCGACGACGGCCCCGACGGCGAGCGGCCCACCGGGCCCGCGATCGACCCGTACGACCGCACCGAGCCCCTCACACCGGACGGGTCCTGCGGCAAGGTCACCCGCACCTGACGCCCGGCGGCGTGACCGGGCCCGGGTGCGCTCTCCCTGCGCGCACCCGGGCCCGCCCCCGTCGTCCCCCGTGGGGCTCTCAGCCGATCACACCCGCTGCCACAACGCCGGTACGTTCGACGGCTCCCAGCCCTGCTGGGCCTGGTGGCCCTGGAGGCAGCGGTAGGTGGCGCCGCCGTACGTCACCGAGTCGCCCGCCTGGTAGACGGTGCCGGCCGCCCAGGTGCCGCCCGGCTCTCCGGGCTCGCCCGGGTCCTCGCCGCCGTCACCGGTCGTCTTCAGGGTGAGGCCGTAGTTCTGGAGCAGCGGGTTGATCGGCTGGAAGAACGTCGTACCGCCGCTGCTGCAGTTGCCCGAACCGCCCGAGGTGACCCCCTGCGCCTGGCTGCCGGATATGTACGAGCCGCCAGAGTCGCCGGGCTCGGCGCACACCGTGGTGCGGGTGACGCCGCTGATGGTGCCCTCGGGGTAGGTCACGCTGGTGTTGTGCTGCTGGATGGTGCCGCAGTGCCAGCCGGTGGTGGAACCGGAGCGGCACACGGACGCGCCGACCGGGGCCTGCGTGGACCCGGCGACCTGTACGTTCTGACCGCCGGCGCCGTTGACGTAAGGCGTCGCCGTCCAGCTGGAGTTGGTGGCCACC
Source organism: Streptomyces sp. NPDC058534 (assembly GCF_042717365.1). Classification (NCBI taxonomy): domain Bacteria; kingdom Bacillati; phylum Actinomycetota; class Actinomycetes; order Kitasatosporales; family Streptomycetaceae; genus Streptomyces; species Streptomyces sp. NPDC058534. The sequence goes on along the minus strand of NZ_JBHXNW010000060.1, from coordinate 13,196 downwards.
CAGGCCATGTCACGGCCGGGGAAGACCGACCCCTGGAAGGTGCCCTGCGCCACCCGGTTGGCGCCGCTCGTGCTCGCGCCGGCCCGGCCGCAGTGACCGGCGGTGGCGAAGCCCTGCTGGGTGCCCTTGGTGACGGGGAAGCCGATCGAGCAGCGTCCGCTGCTGTTGATGTAGTACGCCTCACCGCCCCGCAGGTCGTACAGCGGGCGGGGCCGCTCGGCCGACTTCTCGACGCGCGCGAGCCCGGCGCCGACCCCGGCCGCGTCGAGGAGGGCGCGGGCCGCGGCCGGGCGTACGGCCTGCACGGTGACCGTGTTCGTGCGTACGTCGACGTACCGGACCGGCGCGTCGGTGGTGTCCCGGTGACCGGCCGTCCGGTCCAGCCGGGACTTGGCCGCGTCCAGGTCGGCGAGCGAGTGCCGTACGACCTCGGCCACCGCACCCCGCGCCTCGATCGCCGCCACGTCGGCCGCGTCCGTCGTCGCCACGGTCAGCGTGCCGGACTCGGCACCCCGCACCCAGGCGCCCGCGAAGTCGCCGCCGAGGTCGGCCCGCAGCCGGCCCGCGACGGCGCCGGCCTCGGCCTCGTTGACGAGCCGGCGTTCGGCCTGCTCCCGGTCGAGACCGAGGTCGCGCTCCATGGCCCGGAGCAGGGCGGGCGGGGCGGCGTCGGCGCGCAGGGCCTCGGCGGCCGTGGGCGCGGCGGGGGAGGGTGCCGTCCCGGCGCTCGCGGAGCCGCTGAGCCCGGCCACGAGCAGGGCGGCCGTCGCGGCGACGGCGGCACCCACGGATCTGGTGTGTCGGTGTCGGTGGGGCATGGGGGATCTCCTCGGTCTCGGTGGGGAGGTGCCGAAACCGTAGGGAGGGACGACCGGTGTTCATAAGACGTCGGCCGGCCCTCTCCCCGGCGTTATGGAAAGCGCCGTCACGGTACGCGGTGCGCCGCCATCCACTCGGTGTAGCTGTCGCTGCCCGCCGCCACGCCCGCGTGCGCGATGCGTGCCTGGGCGAGGACGGTGGCGGCGAGGTCCGGGAGCTGCGACACACCGTGCCAACCGAGCAGGTGCCGCCAGGCCAGCGGGGTGCCGGTGAGCGGCCGGGTGACGATGCCGGGCGTGGTCGGGAAGGTCGCCCGGCACAGGCCCACCGCCCGCCCCACCTGCACCAGGTGCACGAGGGACGCGGTGTCGGTCTCGTACATGCGGCGCGGGGTGAACCCGGCGCGGGCGCACGACGCGGTGAAGCAGTCGCCGAAGCAGCCGTCGCCGGGTACGCAGGCCCACTCCTCGCCCGCCAGCTCGGTCAGGTCCACCTCCGGCCGGCCGGCGAGCGGGTGGCCGCCGGGCATCATCACGAACACCGGGTCGACGGCGACCTCCCGCCAGACCAGCCCCTCCGAGCCGGGCGGGGCAGCCGATCCGCAGGTCCCGGCTAGCGCGAAGTCGAGCCGCCCGTCGGCCAGTTGCTCGGCCAGCTCCCGCTCCGACCAGGAGGTGCACGTCGTCATCCGGGCGTCCGGTGCCACGTCGGCGAGCCGGTCCACCAGGGCGCCGAGGAGCGGCCCGTGGGTGCCGCCCAGCCGGAGGTGCCGGGCGGTCCGCGGGGCCCGCGCGAACCGGGCCGCCTCCTGCTGCAGCTCGGTCACCGCGGGCAGCACGATCCGGCTGCGCTCCAGCACCAGCTCCCCCAGCGCGGTCGCCCGCACCCCGTGCCGTCCCCGGACGAACAACGCCCCGCCCAGCGCCCGTTCGATCCGCTTCAGCTGTGCGCTCAACGCGGGCTGCGCGAGCCCGAGCGCCGTCGCCGCCCTGGTGAGACTGCCGGCGTCGGCGATGGCCCGGACCGTCCTGAGATGCCGCAACTCCAGCTCCATGAGGGGAGCTTGCGACGTGGGAGGGGCGGGGGCAAGACGTTGGTCCGGACCTGTGTCGCCAGAGTTTGTCGACGTGTCCGGGGTAGAGCCCGACGCGGGCGTGCTCGAACGACGCGCGAGCCCCCGTGGCGGCCTCGGAGAAGAATCGGGCCATGGTCACCTTGTCGAAGCCGGGCCGGTCGCTGGGGAACGGGTCCGCCGGCGTCCCGCCGACGAGCACGGTCCCGGGCAGGGCGTGCCCGCCCGCCCCCTCGTAGAACGACCGGAGCGGACGGTCGCAGGTGAACAGCCCGACATCGAGCCGCCGTCCGCCCATCGCCCGCCGGGCCGCCGTCACGAGGTGCCGCCCATGCCCTCGGCCGCGGGCCGACTCGCGCGTGACGACGGTACTCAGTCCACCGGCCGCGTAGCGGTGCCCGCCGTGGTCGAGCTCCTTGAAAAGGATGTCGAGCGCCGCCAGCACGCGCCCGCCGTCCACCAGCAGCACCGACAAGGGCGACAGGGCCGGGTCGTGCGTGAGCCCCGCCACCGGGCCGGGTCCCGGCTCCGGCCATGCTTCCGCCTGGAGCTCCAGCACATGGTCGCGCAGCGGAGCGGGGGTCTCCGCCTCCGGGAACGTCAGGATCCGCATGTCTGCTCGGGCTCCTTGTCTGCCTTGCTCGCCTTGTTCGGCCTATCCGTGTTCTCGTCGATCAGTGCGCGCATACGGCGCAGCAGGGCCTCCCGTACGGAGCCCGGTGCGAGTACGCGCAGGGGGGACCCAAGCCCGAGGAGGTACCGGGCGAGACCCTCGGCGTCAGGGCCGCCGACCTCGACGACCGTGGCGTCGGGTCCCTCGGCGCGGTGGCTGCCGACGGTCGCCGGGATGAGCCGCAACGCCTGCTCCATCGGCACCGCGATCCGGACCGTCGCCCGCAGCGGATACGGCCCGGTGGCGACGGAGCGGGAGACGAGCAGCGCGGGGTCGGGTGGCGGGTCGGTGAGTTCCACCGGCCTGCCCGTGGGTTGCAACCGCTCGACCCGGTCGGCCCGGAAGGTCCGCCACTCGCCCCGCTCGACGTCCCGCGCCACGAAATACCAGCGCCGCCCGGTGTGGACGAGGCGGTAGGGATCGACGTCCCGGACACTGGCCCGCCCCTCCCAGTCGCGGTATGCCATCCGGGCGCGCTCGGCCCGCCGGCAGGCTGCGGCCAGCTCCAGCAGCATGCCGGGCGCAATCTGCGGCTCGCCCGCCCTGGGGGTCTGCACGAAGGCGGCGTCCATGTCACCCAGCCGGTCCGCGACCCGCCGCGGCAGCACCTGCCGCAGCTTCAGCAGCGCGGACAGGGCCGCCTGGTCCCCGCCGAGCGCCCCGCTGAGCGCGGCCTCCCGCAGCCCGACGGCCACTGCGAGGGCCTCCTCGTCGTCGAGGATCAGCGGGGGCGTACGTGTTCCGGGGCGCAGTCGGTAACCGCCCCACGGGCCCGGGTCGGACTCGATGGCGTAACCGAGTTCCCGGAGCCTGGCGATGTCCCGGCGCACCGTGCGCTCGGTGACCTCGATCCGCTCCGCCAGTTCACCGCAGGTCCACGCGGGGCGGACGGCGAGCAGGGAGACAAGCCGCAGCAGCCTGGCGGAAGTACTGAGCACGCTGCCGGAGTCTTCCACAGACCGTCTTCCACAGACCGTCTTCCACTGGGCCGGTGGTGACCAGGACCGAATCTGTCCTGGTCACGTCCTACCGTCTCCCCCATGACCACCACGACCCCTACGGGGAACACCGCGGCACTCGCGTTCCGCTACTCGGCCGTCACCTTCGACTGCCCCGACCCCGCCGAACTGGCCCGCTTCTACTGCGAGGCCCTCGGCCTGCCCGTCGTCTTCTCCACCGACGACTTCGTCCTGCTCGGCCAGCAGGACGGCGCGGCCGGCCTGGGCTTCAACCGCCTGGCCGACTACCGCCGCCCCACCTGGCCGGACCCCGCCCAGGAGAAGCAGGCCCACATCGACCTCGGCGTCGACGACCTGGACGCGGCCGAGACCCGCCTGCTCTCCCTGGGAGCCATGAAGCCCGACTACCAGCCCGCGCCGGACCGGTGGCGCGTGCTGCTGGACCCGGCGGGGCATCCGTTCTGCGTGTCTACGGTGGCGTGAAGCGGACCGGCGCACTTTGGAGGGGCGGGGGCGAGAGGGTGGTCCGGACCTGTGTCAACGAAGCCCGCCTCAGGGCTCCTCGTCCGTGAAGACCTCGTCGGTGGAGTGGACGGTGACGGCACGCCGGAGCCAGCGGCGGAGGGTCTCGGGGTCACCGCATTCCGTGATGCGGGTGCGGGTGTCGTCGGAGATGTCGAGGCCGCGCTGCTCCAGGACCAGCAGGACGTCCTCGGCGGCGCGGCGCGTCTCCCCTTGCACGCGCCCCTGTTCGCGGCCTTCGTCGCGGATTTCTTCGGAGATGTAGGACTTGTAGAAGGAGAGGTCCGCGGCCACCAGGTTCCTCCAGAGGTGCTTGGCCGGGCGGTTGCCCAGTCCATGTGCGGTGAATTCGACGATGGGGTCCGCGACGTCTTGGGGCGCGTCCCGCAGAGCGGTGGACAGGGCCTTCAGTATCGCATTGACGACCGGTTCCGCAGCGTGCGTGATGGCCGCCAGACTGGCCAGGACCAGGTCTGCACGAGCCTCGTCCGGATCGGTGATCACTGGCATGTTGTGCGGGCCGGCGACCAGGGGGCGCAGGGTGAGGGTGGGTAGCTGGGCCGGTCCGCTGCTTACCGGTTGCTGGGCCCATTTTGCGGTGACGTGGTCCTGGCAGACGACCAGGAGCGCTGTGGGCAGCCGGTACTTCGTCCACAGATACGAGACGTAGTACGCCCAGCTCGCGGGCTTGTCCGGGTCCTTCTTGCCCTGGGCTTCGACGGCCAGGAGGAACGCGCCGTGCTCTGCCGTCTCGAAGCGCAGGAGCGTGTCCACGCGGCGTTCGACGGGACTGGCCTCGGTGAGGTCGGTCGGTAGAGCGGTCGCTCCGATGGGCTTGGGGAGGTCGATCCCGAGGAAGCGCGAGACGCGGCTGAAGAGTCCCGGGTCGTGCTGGAAGATGCGGTGCATCGCCTCGTGGGGTGGGCTGACCATGGGTTTCCTTGCTGGATCAGGGGTGAGTGGCGGATGCGGGTCGGCACTCGCGGCAGAGCATTTCCGGCTCGGCGGCGCGGAAGGCTCGGTCGCAGCCCTCGCAGTTCCGCAGCGGGTGTCGCGGTGGCGGTGGGGCGGCCACCGGCGCGCGGAACGGCGCCGGAGGCGGCAACTGGTCGGCGAGCCGGTGGGCCAGGAGGGCGGCCGGGCGGCGTAGCGGCTCGTCGGGCAGGCCGGTGGTCAGGGCGTGGCGTACGGCTGTGGAGCGGATGTCCCGCTCCAGCCAGGCGGCGACACCGGGCGCCAGGTGGGCCGTGTCGGCGGCGGAGAGCAGCAGCCGGGAGTCGTGTCGTCGCAGGTCGGCGAGGAGATCGGTGGCGGCCTGGAGGAGCGCGGGGGCCTTGTTGCTCGGCTGCGGTACGGCGGGGAGCGCCTTGCGGACGCCCGTGCCGCGCGGCGGCCGGGACTGGGAGGCGCGCTCCACTGCCGGGCGGGCGGGCAGGTCGGGGCACCTGGCCTCGGCTGCCTCGCGCCGGTGCTTCGGCTGGTTGCAGGAGACCGTGCGGGTGACGATGCGGCCGGTGGAGGTGCGTACGCGTTCCCGGCGCAGGTAGCCGTGCGCCTCCAGCTCGCGCAGCGCGGCGGCGATTCGGGTGGGGCCCTCCGTGAAGCGGGCGGTGAGCGACTTGATGTCGGCGCCCGCGCCGGTGGGCAGCGACTGGATGTGGCAGCCGAGACCGATCGCGAGCAGCGACAGCTCGGGGTGCTGGACCAGGTGGTTGCCGATCACCACGAAGCGGGTGGTGTGGCGCGTGTTCTCGTGGATGACGCCGCTGCCGTGGCGACGCGAACGGGTCGGATTGTCAGCAGGGGCTGACTGGGCGCGCGAGGGCGCGCTAGGGTCTTGGGTACCCATTGGGAAGGTCTCTCTTCCTTGGTGGTAGGCCCTCGCACTGGGATTGCACTCCCGGCGGGGGCCGAAGTCTTTTTGCGGTTGTGTGCGCTGAGCGTAGGGGTGTCGGGGGCTGGGAAATCCAGCTGAGTCGGTGATGTTCACCCGCCCGAGTGACGGCACGCCTCGGGCGGGAGGGGTGGGGCTTGGTGGGGTGTTTTCTCCCCAAGTTCTTTCTATTGGTAGGGCACCGACGTCACCGCAACCTCAGAACGTGGGTTGCGGTGGTGTGAAGCTCAGTTCCGCCCAGACGGTCTTGCGCGGGTAGCGGCCCTCGGCTACTCCCCAGCGGTCCGCCAACGCCTCGACGAGCAGCGGGCCACGGCCGGATTCAGCGTCGGAGGCGGGCGTTTGGGGGTGGGGCAGCTCCTGTCCTCGGGTGTCGGCGACCTCGATGCGGAGGGTGTCGCCGACGACGTAGAGGGTGAGCCGGAAATCGCGGCCGGGGACGCGTCCGTGGGCGCTCGCGTTGTTGGCCAGTTCGGCGACGAGGTGGCGTGCCGGGTCCAGGGGCAGTTCCCAGGAGCGGAGCTGTTCGGTCGCGAGCAGGCGGGCGAGGCGGGCGCCGCGTGGCGTGGGGGAGAGCTGCACGCTGAAGTTGCGGACGGAGGTCGTGAGTTCGGCGGATTTCTGGTTCACATCACTCAGCGTGGTGGTGTGTGCGTACCGTGAGAAGTGACTCAGCGAGTACGTACAGTGACCGTCCGGTGGTTGTCCAGCGGTGTCGGTGCTGTCGGGGCGGTGCGTGCGGGTAGGGCGCTGGGAGCACACTGGTCGACATCAACCACATCCTCGCCGCGAAGTACCGCTGCCTGCGGGTGGGCACCTGCTGCCTGGTGGCGGGCCTGGCCCTGGGCGGCACCGGGACGATGCTCCTCTGACGCCTCACAGTGACAGTGGCGGCGGCGAGGCGTGACGACCGGGGAGGGCTTCGTCTCATACCGTGGCCGGGTGCTGGCCAGGACGTTTACCTGCACGTAACACTGACCCGGACCGGTGCCACCCATGCCAGAAAGGTCCTACGTGACGACGCGACCCGACACGCAGACCACGCTCGCCCGCCTCCTCACGGAGATCGAGCACCGCAACCCGGCCCAGCCCGAGTTCCACCAGGCGGCCCGCGAGGTCCTGGAGACGCTCGCGCCGGTACTCGCGGCCCGCCCCGAGTACGCCGAGCCGGGCCTGGTGGAGCGGCTGGTGGAGCCGGAGCGGCAGGTCGTCTTCCGGGTCCCGTGGCAGGACGACAGGGGCCGGGTCCACGTGAACCGGGGCTTCCGCGTCGAGTTCAACAGCGCGCTGGGCCCGTACAAGGGCGGTCTGCGCTTCCACCCCTCCGTGAACCTGGGCGTCATCAAGTTCCTGGGCTTCGAGCAGATCTTCAAGAACGCCCTGACCGGCCTGGGCATCGGCGGCGGCAAGGGCGGCAGCGACTTCGACCCGCGCGGGCGCAGCGACGCGGAGGTCATGCGGTTCTGCCAGTCGTTCATGACGGAGCTGTACCGGCACATCGGCGAGCACACGGACGTACCGGCCGGCGACATCGGCGTGGGCGGCCGCGAGATCGGCTACCTCTTCGGCCAGTACCGCCGCATCACCAACCGCTGGGAGTCCGGCGTCCTCACCGGCAAGGGCGCGGGCTGGGGCGGCTCGCTGATCCGCCCGGAGGCGACGGGCTACGGCAACGTGCTGTTCGCGGCGGCGATGCTGCGAGAGCGCGGCGAGGACCTGGAAGGCCAGACGACAGTCGTGTCGGGCTCGGGCAACGTCGCGATCTACACCATCGAGAAGCTGACCGCCCTGGGCGCCAACCCGGTCACCTGCTCGGACTCCTCCGGCTACGTGGTCGACGAGAAGGGCATCGACGTGGCCCTGCTCAAGCAGGTCAAGGAGGTCGAACGCGGCCGCGTCGGCACGTACGCCGAGCGCCGTGGCGCCTCGGCCCGCTTCGTCCCCGGCGGCAACGTCTGGGACGTCCCGGCGGACGTCGCCCTCCCATCGGCCACACAGAACGAACTCGACGCCGGGGGCGCGACGGCTCTGATCCGCAACGGCGTGAAGGCGGTCTCCGAGGGCGCCAACATGCCGACCACCCCGGACGCCGTCCACCTCCTCCAGCGCGCCGGCGTCGCCTTCGGCCCCGGCAAGGCGGCCAACGCGGGCGGCGTCGCGGTCAGCGCCCTGGAGATGGCCCAGAACCACGCCCGTACGTCCTGGACGGCGGCGCGGGTCGAGGAGGAACTGGCGGGCATCATGACCAACATCCACACCACCTGCCACCAAACCGCCACCCGCTACGACGCCCCCGGCGACTACGTCACCGGCGCGAACATCGCGGGCTTCGAACGGGTGGCGGACGCGATGCTCGCGCAGGGCGTCATCTGAGCGCTCGATCAGTGAGACCATGTCGGCACCGTCGATCAAGTGACCGACCGACCGATCGACTGATCGACTGACCGAGCGACACGCGGGGAGGCCGGGCACTCCATGGCGGGTTACACGGAGGCACTGACGGTCGAGCGCGGTGGATTCCGCATCAAGGTGCCGGAGTCCTGGTGGGAGTTCGACGTACGCCCGGAATCCCGGGACGACTCGATCCGCCGCATGGTCGACGACCGTATCCGCCGGCACCCGGAGCTGGCCGACTCCCGCTCCGCGTACATCACCTTCCTCCAGAAGGCGGCGTCCGACGCGTGGAAGTCGGGCGCCCTGTACTGCGGCTGCATGGCGGAGAGCTTCGGCGGCGACACCCCGATCACGGGCTCGGTGACGGTCTCCCTGATCGGCGGCCGCACCTCTTCCGGCGACCCGCTCCCCACCGACCCTGCCGCCATCGCCGGCCAACTCGCCGTGAAGGAGGCGAGGAAGCCCGGCGACTCCTGGCGCAAGGTGACGACCGTCGACATCCCCGGCGTGGGCCCGGCCGCCCGCACCCAGGGCATCGAAGACATCCCGATCCCCGAAGACGCCCTCAACCGCACCGTCCGCGCGGTCCTGATGCAGACGTACATCCCGGTCCCGGGCCAGGAGGGCAAGGTCGCCCTGGTGGCGGGCAGCAGCCATGTCCTCGACCTGGCGGACTCCTTCTTCGACATCTTCGACGCGATCACGTCTTCGTTCCGGTTCGTGGGCTGAGCCCCTCACCGCGTGAGACGGCAATGGTCGACGCGGACGGGGACCGTGCTGCGCAGAGCGGGTTGGAGCCCAGGCCGCGCGGTCCCGACGGCCACGTGGGAGTCGATCCTGCGCGAGAGCGGCGCCTTCGTACCCCACGATGCCGCGCGCCGATTCCTCTCCGAGTTCGGCGGCCTGGTGACGTACGGCTGGCCCGCCGACACGATCACCACCTCTTCGGCCATCCGCTTCGACCCTCTGGCAGCAGCATGGCAGGACGAACGTTTCGCGAGGGCGAGCCGCGAAGCGGGCACGCCCCTCTACCCCGTGGGCGCGGCGGACGCAGGCGCCGCCCTCCTGGGCCTCAGCGAGGACGGAGCACTCCACCTGCTCCGCGACCGGACGGAGTTACTGTCCCCGACCACGGACCAGTCCCTGGACCGCCTGGTGGAGGCGCAGGTAACCGCGTCCGCCCTCTGGAAGCCGAGCGGAAGACCACCGGTCGACCACGCTTTCTGGCGACGCCTGGACATCTGGGAGAACATCCTGCTGGAGACCGGCGGCTTCGAACTCCACGACGCAGCCTGCCGCTTCCTGGCGGAATTCGGTGCGCTGAGGGTGCCCTACCGCGACCCGCGGGACGCGATGCCGTGGATGGAGTTCTCGCATCGGCATGCGCGACCGCCGCAACCAGCACCTGACCATGGCGGAGGACGGCGCGGTGTACGAGGGCATGGACAGTGTCAGGCTGCTGGCCGCCACACCGCACCAGGCAATGCAGCACATCACCAAGAGGATCCGGCCCACGACAGGCTGAAAGGACGCGCACGGTTGTGACAGCCGAGCTGAACTGGGAAACCGGCGAGGGCCTACTCGGTATCGAAGACCCCACCGAGTGGGACGCGGCCTTCGAACGTGGGGCGCGACACCTGGGGACCGCGGTGATCGGGCTGGCCTTCAACTGCCCGCTGGAGGAGACGTCGCCTCGGATCGTCCGGGCCGTGCAGTTGCCGGACATCGCTCAGCGCGGATTCGCGTACACCGCGGTGGGTAGTGCGGCACGGCTCAACGGCGCGTTGACGCCGGAGCTGTACGCCGTACTGCGGGCGGCAGGTCCCGGCCGCATGAGCATCGCCGTGAACGCCATAGACGACACCATGACCTTCGTGCCGTTCCGGCAACTGCCTCTGTGGCTCAAGGGGTGGAAGGTCGCGTCGACCGTGCTGGGCAAGCTGGAGACCTGGCGGTTGAAGGCGTCGTACGCGGTCATCGACGCACGTGAGGCCTTGCGCCGGCGCCGCTCCCGGCGGTGAAGGCCGCCTTTTCTTCGAACGTCCGTGCCTTGTAAGTTCACGTGTGCATACGGGTTGTTGCTGATGTGCGTGCGTCGACGGGGGTTGCGTGATGGTGGGCCACAGGCCGAGTGACTGGCATGTCCTGGACCTGGACAAGGACCCGACCCCGGGCGACCCGCAGCGCGTACGCACGCTCGCCAAGACGTTGCACGACTTCGCGGACGACGTGTCGGAGGCGTTGCGTCTGGTGAAGGGCATGGCGGGGGAGGGCACGCTCACGGAGTGGGCGGGCAAGTCGGCGACGGTCTTCAAGGAGGAGTTCTCCGGCGTTCCGAAGAACTTGAAGAAGCTGGAGAAGTCGTACGGGATGTGCGGCGACGCCCTCGCCGACTTCTGGCCGAAGCTGGAGCGCGCCCAGGCCCTCGCCGACAAGGCGCTCACAGCGCGAACACTCGGGCCACCGGGTCTCACGAGCCGGTTCGGTCCGCTACGAGTACGACGCGGCGGGCCGCGTGACCGTGCGCCGTAGAACCCGGCTCTCCCGCAAACCCGACATCTGGCGCTACACCTGGGACGCCGAGGACCGCCTGACCTCGGTACTCACGCCCGACGGGACGCTGTGGCGGTACCGCTACGACCCCCTCGGGCGCCGCGTCGCGAAGCTGCGCATGGACACCGACGGAACGACGCCGGCGGAGGAGACCCGCTTCACCTGGGACGGCCCGCACCTCGTGGAGCAGAGCACGCGCACGCACGACGGCCCGGAGGAGCACTCCCTCACCTGGGACCGCGAAAGCGTGCGCCCCGTCGCGCAGACCGAACGCACCACACTGGCCCACGCTCCTCAGGAAGTCGTCGACGAACGGTTCTTCGCCGTCGTCACCGATCTCGTCGGTACGCCGACCGAGCTCGTCTCCGAAGACGGCGACCTCGTGTGGTGCTCGAAGGCCACGCTCTGGGGCGTCACCGCCCCCGACGCGGACGCCAGGGCGTACACACCGCTCCGCTTCCCCGGGCAGTACTTCGACGCCGAGACCGGCCTCCACTACAACTACTTCCGGCACTACGACCCGGTGACGGCGGCCTACATCAGTCCCGACCCCCTGGGGACGGAGGCCGGCCCGCATCCGCACCGCTACACCCTCAACCCGCTGCTCTGGATCGACTACCTCGGTCTACTCATGTGCCGGCAGAACGCACGGCGACTGCGCAGGAACATGAGGCGTGAGGGACGCCGACCGCCGCGCGGCCACGCCGCTGCGCATATCGTTCCGTCCGGAGGCAACGCGGGCCACTGGGTACCCGGAGCCCGCAGCCGTGCACTGCTGGAGAGGTATGGAGTCGATGTCAACGACGCAGCCAACGGAATTCCGCTGGGTCACCCGTCCCCCCACAACTACACCCACCGCGAACCCTTCCTGCGCCGCGTCAACCAGCACCTCGAACAGGTCGTGCGGGACGGGGTGGACCAGGGAATGGGCGTCCGCGCCATCCGCGCCCAGCTCCGGCGGGAACTGCGCGGCATCGGCCGCCAGGTCGAGGGTGAGCTCGCCACCGGTGCACCGGGCCCCGGTGCGGTCTGGACGGCGTGATGACGACTGACCGCCCCGGTGGGCCGCTCGCGGTCTACCGCCTGATGCCGAGCCTGGGAGACTTCCGGGCCCTGTCCCTGGAGGAGCACGCCCACCGCAGGCTGATCCGCTGGCTGCGCACCGGGGACCGCGCGGACCTGCCGGACTCGTTCACCGCGGAATGGGTCGGCAATCCTCGGCTGCGACCGGCGGAGTTTCCCTGCGCGTATCCCGGAGCCCCCGTGTTCAGCCGCCGTGTCGCCACGCTCCTCGCGGACGAGATGTCGACGGCGGGGCGGTACCTTCCGGTCTTCCCGGAGGGCAGCGACCCGGAAGCGGACTCCGACTACCTCCTGTTCCTGGCGGAGAACGTCGTCGACTGTCTCGATCGGCGCCGGTCGTCGAAGCCGAAGAGGGGCACGGGCCAGATGAAGTCGACGGTCTTCCTCCCCGATGCCCTGCCCGCCGGGCTGCCGGCCTTCCGGGTGCCGGAGTTCCCGGGAGCCGTGCAGTGGAACCAGTGGGTCGTCGACCGTCTCCGGGAGATCCTGGGCGCGGACCTGGAAGCCCGCCTCATCTGGTCGGAGGACCGTTCACGCAAGCCCCACCCCGATCCGTGGAGCTTCTGACATGCCCGCCGAAACGGCCGCGTCAGGCTTCCGGGAGCACGTCGTCCGCGGCGTGCGGCACCTGGTCGAAGCATTTCCGGCCGGGCTCCGTCCCGACATCTACGTCGTGTCCCTCCGTGTCGACCACGTCGACCAGGACCCCCGGTTCCCCTACGTGGCCGTCGGCTACAACACGCGGCACGAGGTCCGCCGGGTGCTGGCCCACGAGTGCTCGCACGAGGGAACGGCCGCCTGGGAGTACGCGTACTGGCCGCTGGAGGGGTTCGCGAGGGTCGGCCACGTCCCCGAGGACCGGACCGGCAGCGCACTCCACCTGGCCGAGGCCAGGGCGGAGGGGCTCTGGTACGAGGAGGACGTGGGCGGGGAGGAGGACGGGAACGAGGAGCGTGACGATCGGCTCGTGCGCGAGTTCGACGACGTCTGTACCGCCGCCGCCCGCAGCCTGCACGACGACGGCTGCCTGCGGCACGTGTTCGGCCGGTCGCTGCCCGTCGTCCTCTTCGACATGGACCGCCCCGGCTGGGAGGCGGAGGCCACCGAGGCCGTCAATCCGCCCGGCGTGCTCGAAGGGTCTTCAACTGTTGGGGCTTTCGCTTAAACAGGCCGAGTATCGCTAATTATCAGATGTGTGGTTGATCGGCAGGGTTTCGGGCCAGGTTT
>NZ_JBHXNW010000059.1:34983-54286 GCF_042717365.1 Streptomyces sp. NPDC058534 | reverse complement strand
TTGGACTTGACGGAGCCCAGCCACAGGGGCCGTTCGGCGGGCCGGTTCTGGCCGTAGGTGGCGAGCAGGGCCCCCGCCTCGATCGGGTCGCCCAGCTCGGTGCCGGTGCCGTGGGCGTCCACGGCGTCTATCTCTCCCGGCTCCAGGCGGGCGTTGGCCAGGGCGGCGCGGATGACGCGCTGCTGAGCCGGGCCGTTGGGGGCGGTCAGTCCGTTGCTCGCGCCGTCCTGGTTGACCGCCGAGCCCCGGACGACGGCGAGCACCGGGTGGCCGTTGCGGCGGGCGTCCGACAGCCGCTCCAGCAGCAGCATCCCCGCACCCTCCGACCAGCCGGTGCCGTGGGCGTCGGCGGCGAAGGAGCGGCAGCGGCCGTCGGCCGACAGGGCGCGCTGGCGGGTGAGTTCGACGAAGATGCCGGGGGTGGACATGGCGGTCACGCCGCCGGCCACGGCCAGGGTGCACTCGCCCTGCCGCAGCCCCTGGCAGGCCAGGTGCAGCGCCACCAGCGAGGCCGAACACGCGGTGTCCACCGTCATCGCCGGGCCTTCGAGGCCCAGGGCGTACGCGATGCGGCCCGAGGCGACGCTGGGGGTGGAGCCGGTCATGAGGTAGCCCTCGGTGGTCTGTGTTCCCTCGTGCAGGCGCGGCCCGTAGTCCTGGAAGGTGGTGCCGACGTAGACGCCGGTGGGGGTGGAGCGCAGCGTGGTCGGGTCGATGCCGGCGCGCTCGATCGTCTCCCAGGAGGTCTCCAGCAGCAGCCGCTGCTGCGGGTCCATCGCGAGGGCCTCGCGGGGCGAGATCCCGAAGAAGTCGGCGTCGAAGGCGGAGACGTCGTGGAGGAAGCCGCCCTCGCGGACGTAGTGCTTGCCGGGCTGCCGGCCCTCCGGGTCGTACAGCCCGTCCAGGTCCCAGCCACGGTCGGTGGGGAACGGGCCGATGACGTCGCGGCCTTCGGCGAGGACCTGCCACAGGTCCTCGGGGGAGCGCACTCCGCCCGGGTAGCGGCACCCCATGGCGACGATGGCGATCGGCTCGTCCGCGTCGGCCGTCGGCCGGGCGGGGGCGCTGGCCGGGGCCGGGGCGGCGCGCCCGCCGCGCAGGAAGTCGATGACTGCCTCAGGGGTGGGGTGGTCGAAGACAAGGGTCGTCGGCAGCGGCCTGCCCAACGCCTCGCTCAGCCGCTCGCGCAGCTCGACCCCGGTCATCGAGTCGAACCCGAGGTCCTTGAACGAACGCCGGGAGTCGATCTCCTCAACCGAGTCGGCCTCCAGCACGGCCGCGACCTCGCCGAGCACGAGCTCGGCGAGGACGACGTCCCGCGCCGGCGGCCCGGCCTCGGCCCGCGGCCCGCGTGCCGCCTCGGGCGACGGCGTGAGCACCGTCCCGTCGGGCGACGCGAGCGCGGCCTCCGCCTCCGGCAGGGGCTGCGGCTCCGCCTCGACTTCCGGACCATCGGGCCGAGGGCCTTGCTCTTGCAGCCAGTAGCGCTTGCGCTGGAAGGCGTACGTCGGCAGCGGGGTGCGGCCGGTGGCGCGGCCCAGGGGGCCCGACCAGTCGAAGGCGGTGCCGTCCGCGTGCAGGCGGGTCAGGGCGGCGAACAGGGCCTGGACCTCGGGGCGGGTGCGGCGTTGGGCGGCTGCCAGCACCGGCTTGGTGTCGCTCCGCCCTGTCAGGCTGTCGCGGGCCATGGGGGTCAGCGCCGCGTCCGGGCCGATCTCCAGGTAGCGGCTCGCGCCCTGCTCCTCCAGGCTGCGCACGCCGTCCAGGAAGCGGACGCTCTCCCGCACGTGCCCCACCCAGTAGTCGGCGTTGACCTCGTCCGCGCCCAGCAGGACGCCGGTGAGGTTCGACACCAGAGGGGTGCGCGGCGGCAGGTAGGACAGGCCCTCCGCGACGCGGCGGAACTCCGTCAGCATGCCGTCCATGTGCGGGGAGTGGAACGCGTGGCTGACCGTCAGCCGGCGCGTCTTGCGGCCCCGGCCTCGCCATTCCTCCTCCACCGCCAGCACCGCCGCCTCGTCACCGGAGACGACGCAGGAGTCGGGCCCGTTGACGGCGGCAAGAGTGACGCCGTCACCCAGGGTGGGCCGTAGTTCGGCCTCGGACGCCTGAGCCGCCACCATGGCGCCACCGCCGGGCAGTTCCTGCATCAGGCGGCCGCGCGCCGAGACCAGGGTGCAGGCGTCGTCCAGCGAGAGGACCCCGGCGACGTGGGCGGCGGCGATCTCGCCTATGGAGTGGCCGATGAGCAGGTCGGGTGCCAGGCCCCACTCTTCGAGGAGTCGGAACAGCGCGACCTCGAAGGCGAAGAGCGCGGTCTGGGTGCAGCGGGTCTGGTCGATCAGCCCGGCGAGCCGCGAGCCCTCCGCGGCGAACATCACCTCGCGCAGCGAGCGGCCGAGTTCGGGGTCGAACCGCGCGCAGACGGCGTCGAGGGCGGAGGCGAACGCCGGGAACGCCCCGTACAGCTCCTGGCCCATGCCGGCGCGCTGGCTGCCCTGGCCCGAGAAGAGGAACGCCAGCCCGCCCGCGTCGTGAGGCGGGGTGGCCGTGCCGAACGTGACGCGGGGGGCGGGGCGGCCTTCGGCCAGGGCAGCCAGCGTGCCGAGGGCGGTGTCCTGGTCCCCGCCCTCGGTGAGGAACGCGGCGCGGTGCCGGAAGTGGGTGCGGGTGGTGGCCAGGGCACGCGCCACCTCCGGCAGCGGCAGGCCGGGGTTGGCCCTCAGGTGGGCCAAGAGCCGCTCGGCCTGGTCGCGCAGCGCGGCCTCGCTCTGGGCGGACAGCAGGACGGGCATGGGCCTGGTGAGCGGCGCGGGCTCGTGCGCCGGCTCGGGCACGGCGGCGAGCACGAGGTGGCAGTTGGTGCCGCCCATGCCGAATGAGCTGACGCCCGCCAGCGGTTGGCCCTCCAGCGGGGTGAGTGTGTCGTTGACGCGCAGCCGCAGCTCCTCCAGCGGGATGGCGGGGTGGGGGGAGCGGTAGTTGAGGCTGGGCGCGAGGGCACGCTCCCGCAGGCACAGCGTTGCCTTGATCAGTCCGGCGATGCCCGCCGCGCCCTCCAAGTGGCCGATGTTGGTCTTGACGGAGCCGACGAGCAGCGGCTTGACGTCGGCGGGCCGCGCCGTGCCGAGGACCGCGCCGAGGGCTTCGGCCTCCACGGGGTCGCCGACGCGGGTGCCGGTGCCGTGCAGCTCGACGAAGTGAACGGCGCCCGGGTCGGCCCCTGCCCGCTCGTAGGCGCGGCGCAGCACCTCCCGCTGGGCTTCACCGCGCGGGGCGGTGAGGCTGTCGCCGCCGCCGTCATTGTTGACGGCGCCGCCGAGGATGACGCCGTCCACACGGTCGCCGTCGGCCAGGGCGCGGGCGAGCGGCTTCAGCACCACCATGCCGCCGCCCTCGCCGCGCACGAACCCGTTCGCGCGGGCGTCGAAGGTGTAGGTGCGGCCCTCGGGCGACAGCGCGCCGAACCGCTCGGCGACGGCGAAGCCCTCGGGAGCGAGGGTGAGGCTGGCGCCACCCGCCAGCGCCAGCTCGGACTCGCCGCTCAGCAGGCTCTGGCAGGCCAGGTGCACGGCGACAAGGGAGGAGGACTGGGCGGTGTCGACCACCATGCTGGGGCCGGTCAGGCCCAGGGTGTAGGAGACCCGGTTGGCGATGATGCCGCGGCTGACTCCGGTCATGGTGGTGTGCGTGAGTGCGCTGGCGCCGTACGCGTGGGCCAGCTTGGCGTAGTCGTCCCAGACGGCGCCGACGAAGACACCGGTCGCGGTGGAACGCCGCTGCTCCGGGACGATCCCGGCGTCTTCCAGAGCTTCCCACGCCAGCTCCAGCGTGAGCCGCTGCTGCGGGTCGATCGACTTCGCCTCGCGGGGCGAGATGCCGAAGAACCGCGGGTCGAAGGCGTCGACGCCGGGCAGGAAGCCGCCTCTGATCTCCTCGCCGGCGGCGGCGAGTCCGGGGCGCCCGGCGGGCGGTCCCGTCACCGCCTCGCCGCCGCCGCTCAGCAGCTGCCAGAATCCCCCCGGGTCCGCCGCCCCGGGAAACCGGCAGGACATCCCGATGATCGCGATGGCGTTGGGGGTGGTGGCGTTCTCCTGCATCGCGGGGTTCGCGTGCACCAGAAGTCCTCTTCCTCTCGTCACACGTATTCGTAGAAGCCGCGGCCGGCCTTCTTGCCGTGGAACCCGCTCTCGACCATGCGCAGCAGCAGCGGGGGAGGGGCGTACAAGGGCTCCTTGAATTCCTCGTAGAGCGCGGCGGCGACGTCGGCGACCGTGTCCAGGCCCACCAGGTCCGTCAGGCGCAGCGGACCGTAGGGGTGGGAGCAGCCCAGCACCAAGCCCCTGTCGATGGTTTCCGGCGTGGCGAAGCCGGATTCCACCATGCGGACCGCGGAGAGCAGGTAGGGGATGATCAGCGCGTTGACGACAAAGCCGCTGCGGTCGGAGGAGCGGATCACCTGCTTGCCGAGGACGACCTCGGCGAAGGCCCGCGTCCGCTCGTAGACCTTCTCGTCGGTGGCGAGCGAGCTGATCAGCTCGACCAGCGGCATGGCGGGCACCGGGCTGAAGAAGTGCGTGCCGATGACGTGGCTGGGCCTGCTGGTGGCGCGGCCCAGACGGGTGATGGGGATGGAGGAGGTGTTGGTCGCCAGGATGGCGTCCGGGGTGGTCACGATGGAGTCCAGCGCGATGAAGAGGTCCCGTTTGGTGGGCTCGTGTTCCCGGATGCTTTCGATGACGAACTGGCGGTCGGCCAGGTCGGTCAGCTCGGTGGTGAAGGAGATGCGGTCCAGGGCGGCGTCGCGCTGCTCCTCGGTGATGCGGCCCTTGCCCAGGGCGCGTTCGAGGGACTGGCGGATGCGGCCGCGGCCGGCGTCGGCGGAGGCGGGGCGGGAGACGACGACGGTGACCTGACGGTCGGCGAGGGCGCACACCTCGGCGATGCCCGAGCCCATCAGGCCGCAGCCGATGACGCCGACGCGCTCGATGCCGGTGGCCTCCATGGCCAGAGGGGCGTTCGCGTTCACGCGGCATCACTCGTCTCTGTGCCGGTCGGGGCGCTGGTCCAGCGCAGCACGCAGCCGCCGACGGACATGCCGCCGCCGAAGCCCATGAGCATCACCAGGTCGCCGTCCTTCAGGTGCCCGGCCTGGTCGGCGTCGGCGAGCGTCAGCGGCACCGAGGCGCTGCCGACGTTGGCGTACCGCTCGACCGTGCGGTGCGTGCGCGCCCGGGTCAGGCCGGTGGCTTGGGAGAGCTGTTGCAGCAGCACGCCGTTGGGCTGGTGCGGCACGAAGTGGTCGACGTCCGCGAGAGCGACACCGGCCCGCCCGGCGAGGCGCTCCACCACCGGCGGTACGTTCTCCATGACGAAGTCCCGCACGGCCCGGCCGTCCATACGCACGAAGTGGGCGCCGTCGTCGACCGTTTGGTGGGAGGCAGGCAGGCGGCTGCCGCCGGCATCGATCCGCAGCAGGTGGGCGGCGTCGCCCCGGCTGGAGAGGTCGAACGCCAGCATGCCGTAGCCGTCGGACACCTCGCCGACCACGGCGGCGGCCGCGCCGTCGCCCAGCAGCACCGAGGTGCGGCGGTCGGTGAAGTCGGCGAAGCGGGAGTAGACCTCCGTCGAGATGACCAGGGCGAGGTTGCCGGGGCGGGACCGCAGCAGGCCGCGGGCCAGCTCCAGGCCGTAGACGAAGCCGCTGCAGGCGACGGAGATGTCGAAGCCGGCGGCGTTGCGCGCGCCGATGGCGTTCTGCACCAGGCAGGCGGTGGGCGGCTGCGGCGAGTCGCCGGTGCCGGTGGAGACGATGATGTAGTCGATGCGGTCGGCGCCGATCCCGGCCCGGTCGAGGGCGTCCTCGGCGGCCCTGGCGGCGAGGTCGGAGGCCGCCTCGTCGGGCGCGGCCCATCGCCGGGTGAGGATCTGCGTCTTGCGCTCGATCCACTCGGGGGTGGTGGCGGCGCGTGCGGCGACCTCGTCGTTGCCGGCCTCGTCCTTGGGCACGTACAAGCCGGTCGCGAGGATGCCGACCGGGCTGTCAGCAAGTGGGGCGTGTTCGGCCACCGTCTGGCACACCTTTCGGGTCAGTTGAAGGAGAAGTTCTCTTCGCCTATGCGGGCACGGCGTTCGGGGTCGGTGACACCGAGGCCGGGTTCGGTCGCCAGACACAGGACGCCGACCTTGCCCCAATGGCTGTTGAGCTGCACCTGCCGTGTGGCGTCAGCCAGCTCGTCCAGCGGATGGACGGCGGAGGTGACCGGCAGGATGGCACCGATGTCCGCCAGGCGGTTGCACTCCGAGTGCTCCTGGAGGTTGGCCGCGTGGCTGCCGATGATCCGCTTGAGGTTCATCCACAGGTAGCGGTTGTCGTAGGAGTGCTGGTAGCCGGTGCTGGAGCCGCAGGTGACGACGGTGCCGCCGCGGCGGACGACGAAGACGGAGACGCCGAACGTGGCCTGGCCGTTGTTGTCGAAGACGATGTGCGGGTCCTCGCCCAACTCGCGGCGGATGATGCGGCCCAGGCGCTTGCCGAGCTCGATGGTGCGCTCGGGGCTGGGGGCTTCGTTGCCCGCCATGCCGATCTCCGAGCGGTTGATCACCACCTCGCAGCCGAGGCGGCGGGCGATGCGGGCCTTGGCGTCGGAGGAGACGACGCCGACGGGGATGCCGCCGCCGTTCTTCACCAGCTGGGTGGCGAAGACGCCGAGGCCGCCGGTGGCGCCCCAGATGAGGACGATGTCGCCCTGCTTCATGCGGGCGCCGTGTTCACCGACGAGCATCCGGTAGGAGGTGCCGGCGCACTGGGTGAGACAGGCGGCCTCCTCCCAGGTGAGGTGGGCGGCCTTGGGCAGCAGCTGACTGGCGCGCACCACGCAGTAGTGCGCCAGGCCGCCGAAGTTCGTCTCGTAGCCCCAGGCCCACTGCCCGGCGCCGAGCATGCCGTCGGAGTGCGTGGCGGGCTCCTGGTCGTCCACCTGCACCGCGGAGACGACGACCTGGTCGCCGGAGCGCCAGCGGCGTACCCCCTCGCCGACGCGGACGATGACGCCGGCCGCGTCGGAGCCCAGCTGGTGGTAGGGCAGGTCGTGGCGGGTGGCGTGGCCGCCCTGCCGCGCGTACCGCTTGAGGAAGTCGAAGGTGGGCAGCGGGTGGAAGGTGGCCGACCAGACGGCGTTGTAGTTGATGGAGCTGGCCATCACCGCGATCAGCACCTCGTCGGGCGCGAGGCTCGGCATGGGCACAGGCCCGACGTGGATGGTCTTGCGGACGTCCTTGTCATCAGTGGGCGACAGACCTTCGAAGGTGCCGACGTCCTCGATGCGAGTGTGGGCGGCGGTGTAGTGGGTGGGCAGCGGCAGGCGTTCGAGGGTGTCCCCCGGCGCGCCCGCCAGGACCGCCTCGGACAGGGCGTCAGTCACGGCGCCACCGCCCAGCGCAGCAGGCAGGAGCCGAGGGACAGGCCGCCGCCGAAGCCGGAGATCAGCACCAGGTCTCCGTCCTTGAGGTGGCCGGCCCGGTTGGCGTCGTCGAGGGTGACGGGGATGGAGGCGCTGCCGACGTTGCCGTACCGGTCGACGGTGACGTGGGTACGGGCATGCTCCAGGCCCAGCTTCTCCGCGAGCCTTCCCAGCAGCACGCCGTTGCCCTGGTGCGGGATGAAGTGGTCGACGGCGTCGAGGGCAACGCCGGTGCGGTCGGCCAGGCGCTCCAGGTTGAGCGGTACCTGCTCCATCACGAAGTCGCTGACGGTGCGGCCCTCCATGCGGAAGAAGTGCTCGCTCGCCTCGACGGTCGCGTGGGAGGACGGCTTGCGGCTGCCGCCCGCCGCGACGCCGATGAGGTGATGTCCCTCGCCGCGGCTGGCGAGCTCGACGTCGATGAAGCCGTAGGGGCGGGCGACCTGGCCGACGATGGCGGCGGCGGCGCCGTCGGCGAAGAGGACGGAGGTACGGCGGTCGGAGAAGTCCAGGATGCGGGAGTAGACCTCGGTGGCCAGCACCAGCACCCTCGCGTCGGGGTAGAGGGCCACGAGGCTGCGGGCCAGGGCCAGACCGTAGACGAAGCCGGCGCACACGACGTTGAGATCGAAGCAGGCGGCGTTGTAGGCGCCCAGGCGGTCTTGGACGAGATTGGCGGTGGGCGGTGAGGGGGAGTCGCCGGTGGAGGTGGAGACGATGATGTAGTCGATCTCGTCGGCGGCCATCCCGGCCTGGTCGAGGGCGTTCTCGGCGGCCTTGGCAGCGAGGTCGGAGGCGGCCTCGTCAGGGGCGGCGTAACGCCGGGTGAGGATCTGCGTCTTGCGCTCGATCCACTCGGGTGTGGTGCCGGCCCGCTCGGCCAGCTCGGCGTTGCCCACTTCTTCCTTGGGCAGATAGGAACCGGTGGCGAGTATTCCGGCGGAGGATTCGGGCACCGTCGAGTACGCCTTTCATGAGGAGGGCGGAAGGGCGGCGGGCGGGATTACGCGGTGGCTGCCGCGGGCTGACGCATCGGGTTGATGCGGTCCTCGCCGATGCGGGCGCGGCGTGCGGCGTCGGTGACGCCCAGGCCCGGCTCCGGCGCCAGGCACAGCACGCCGACCTTGCCGACGTGCCGGTTGAGCTGCACCTGCCGGGTGGCCTCGGCGACGTCGTCCAGCGGGTGAACGGCCGACAGCACCGGCTGCAGTCGGCCCAGGCTCGCCAGGCGGTTGCACTCCGACGCCTCCTGGAAGTTGGCGGAGTGGCTGCCGATGATCCGCTTGAGGTTCATCCACAGGTAGCGGTTGTCGTAGGAGTGCTGGTAGCCGGTGCTGGAGCCGCAGGTGACGACGGTGCCGCCGCGGCGGACCACGAAGACGGAGCTGCCGAACGTGGCCTGGCCGGTGAAGTCGAAGACGATGTGCGGGTCCTCGCCCAGCTCACGGCGGATGGCGCGGCCGAGGCGCTTGCCGAGCTCGATCGTCTGCTCGGGGCTGGGGGCGCCGTCGCCTCCCATGCCGATCTCGGCGCGGTTGATCACCACCTCGCAGCCAAGGCGCCGCAGCAGCTCTGCCTTGGCGTCGGAGGAGACGACGCCGACGGGGATGCCGCCGCTGTTCTTCACCAGCTGCACGGCGTACGCTCCCAGGCCGCCGGTGGCGCCCCAGATGAGGACGATGTCGCCCTGCTTCATGCGGGCGCCGTGCTCGCCGACGAGCATCCGGTAGGAGGTGCCGGCGCACAGCGGCATGCTCGCCGCCTCCTCCCAGGTGAGGTGGGGCGCCTTGGGGAGCAGCTGGCTGGCGCGGACCACGGTGTAGTGGGCCAGGCCGCCGAAGTTCGTCTCGTAGCCCCAGATGCGCTGCTCGGCGCCGAGCATGCCGTCGGAGTGCGTGGCGGGCTCCTGGTCGTCCACGTGGGTGCAGGAGGCGACCACGTGGTCGCCGGTGCGCCAGCGGCGCACGCCCTCGCCGACGCGGACGATGACGCCGGCCGCGTCGGAGCCGAGGACGTGGTACGGCAGGTCGTGGCGGGCGGCGTGGCCGCCCTGCCGCGCGTACCGCTTGAGGAAGTCGAAGGTCGAGACCGGCTGGAAGGTGGCCGACCAGACGGTGTTGAAGTTGATGGAGCTGGCCATGACCGCCACCAGCACCTCGTCGGGCGCCAGGCTCGGCATGGGCACGGCGCCGACGTGCAGCGACTTGCGGACGTCACGGTCCTGGGCGTCGCCGAAGATGTCCGCTTCCTCGGCCCGGGTGTGGGCGGCGGTGTAGTGAGCGGGCAGCGGCTCCTGTTCGAGCCGCTCGGGGGCTGCGCCCGCGACCACGGCCTCGGCCAGCGAATCCATGCTGTTTCCTTTTCGTTTCCGGATCTCGGTCTTCCGGTTCTTGAGCGTTTCGCAGATTCTTTCGAGTGCTGGCAGAACTGTAAGAACGTGAATCTTCGGAAGGGAACCCCTCATTTTCCCCCTACGAAGGGAACCCCCTCGTTTGCCCCCTACGAAGGCAACCTCTCATTCCCCTACGAGGGGGATGAGAGGTTGCGGAGGATTCAATTACGGAAAAGTTTTCAGACGCCCGCGGGTATCAGCTGGACGGGCATTTCGATAACGATGGTGTGCTTGTTCCAGGGCTGGTAGGTGGTCTCTCCGGCCAGGCGGATCTCCGCCACCTTCTCCAGCAGTTCCTCCAGCAGCAGCCGGACCTGGAGCCGGGCCACATCGCTGCCCAGGCAGTAGTGGTTGCCGTGACCGAACGACATGTGCGGGTTGCTGGTCCGGCGGATGTCGAAGCGCGAGGGGTCGTCGAAGACTTCCTCGTCGCGGTTGGCCGAGGGCCACCACAGCGAGACCTTCTCGCCCGCACGGATCTTGGTGTCGCCGATGTGCGTGTCGACGGTGGCGGTACGCCGGTTGTACTGGTTGGGCGGGGCGAAGCGCAGCAGCTCCTCGACGGCGCCCGACATCAAGCCGCGGTCCTCGCGCAGCGCCCGCCACTGCTCGGGGTGCTGGGCCAGCGTCAGCAGGCCCCGGGCGAGGGTGTTCCGTGGCTGCTCGGCGCCGGTGAGGAGCAGCAGCAGGATGTTGGCGAACCGCTCGTGGCCGGTCAGCGGAGGCTCGCCCTCGGCCCCCGCCTCCTCGGGCAGTTCGCCGACCGCCAGCACCGAGGCCAGGTCCTCCTCGGGGGCGGCCTGCTTGCGCTGGATCAGCTCGCGCACGTACTGCTGGGTGGCAAGTATCGTCTCTTTGGAGTTCTCGGTCGGCAGGCCCGTACGGCGGTCGATGAAGCCGACGGAACGGTGGGCCCAGTCGGCGACCTTCGCCTGGTCCTCGTCGGGCACGCCGAGCAGCACGGCCATACTGCGGTAGGCGTAGGGCTCGGTGACGTCGTTGGCGAGGTCGCAGGCGCCCCCGTGCGCCAGGGCCTGGTCCACCAGCCGGGTCGCGTTGGCCCGCAGGTCCGCCTCCAGCACGCTGGCGACCCTGTTGGTCACGGCCGGGGCCATCAGCTTCTTCAGCAGGTGGTGGCGCGGGTTGTCCTGCATCGCGACCATCGCGCCGGCCCGGTCGCCGTCGGGGATGTCGTCCAGCGCGGAGCCGCCCCCGGAACGGCCGCCGCCGCCCCGAGCGGAGAAGGTCTGCGGGTCGTTGGCCACGGCAGCGATGTCGGCGTGGCGGCTGACCACCCAGAAGCCCTCCTGGTCAGCGGTCTGGCCGGGGGGATGGAAGAGCACGGGAGCCTCACGGCGCAGCCGGGAGAAGAGCTCGTAGGGGAAGCCCCCGTCGATCGTGGCGAACCTGGCATGGTCGGTCAGGTCGAATCCGTTCAGAACGGGCGGTAGCAGGTCGATGGCACTGTCGGACATCGGAGGCGATCTCCCTTGGAGTTGTGGCTGGGGGTTGTGGTTTCAGGGCCGGGTGAGGGAAGCCAGGCCGGAGCCGCCGAGCAGGGCGCGGCTGACCTTCGCGTGGTCGGGTTCCTGGGCGTCCGTGGCAGCCAGGCGGCGCCACAGCCCGGCGACGCGGTGGCGGGCCCCAGCACAGAAGACGTCCGCCAACTCCTGGCGGGAGCCGGCCTCCCCGTCGGTGAAGCCCTCCGTCCGGGCCAGCACGGCGCACATGGCGAACAGCTCGGCGGAGATCCGGCCCAGCACCCGCAGCGTCTCCTGCCGGGCGAACAGCTCCTCGGGACTGGAGTGGCGCGCGGCGAGGGTGGTGAGGGCCCGGTGCAGGCGGCGTATGCCCTGGGCCGCCGCGTCCCAGTGGCGGCGGTTGGCGGGGGAAAGACTGGCGCCGGCGGCGGCAGAGGTGTCGGCGGGCTCCTCGGCGGCGCTCCCGGGGCGGGCGGCCAGATGCGCCAGCAGCCGCTGGGCCGCCTGCATGTCGAGCAGGAAGTCGATGTTGCCCGAGATCCGCGGCCCTCGGGCATCCCGCAGCAGACGCTCCACGGGCAGCGGCGCCGCGCCCCGCTCGCGCTTGCTGTCCGCTGTCTCGAATCCCTCTCCGCCCAGCAGTGACACGGTACGGTCGGCGATCCGCCACGCGGTCACGGTGGCGAGGTTCTTGGTCACGACCCGCTCGAACCACCGGTCCGCCAGCCCGGCGTCCAGCAGGCACCAGCGCAGCACGCTGTCCATCGCGTACACGTCCGCCGCTGTCTGAGACACCAACCGCTGGATCAGGTCGTAGTCACCCAGTGCCCGGCCGTTGATGCTGCGGCGCGCCACGAACTCCACCGACGCCGCCAGACAGCGGCGGGCTATCGCCATGGAGGGGGCGGCGTTGAAGAACAGGGCGCTCTGCAGCGCGATCGCCCCGACCGGCGGCGGGAAGCCGGCCACGTCAGGGTCGCCGAGCAGCACATGCTCCCGGGGCACGCGCACTGCCTCACAGCGCAGCCCGGCGTTCGGCAGGCCCTTGCTGCCCATGAACCGCAGCCGCGCGGTGACGGAAAAGCCGGGAGTGTCCGCGTCGAAGAAGCACACCGCCATACGGCGACTGCCTCCCTCCACCACCGTGGCCAGGATCGCGACCAGATCGGCCACGTTGCCGTTCCCGATGAACACCTTCTCGCCGTTGAGGAGGTACGCCGAGCCGTCCTCGGTGGGCGTGGCGGTCAGACCCGGCCAGGCGTTGTTGGCGCCCTGCGGCTCGGTGCCGGCAAACGCCGAGACGGTGCCGGCGGCGACGCGGCTCGCGACCATCTCGCGCAGCGGGCCCTCGGGGAGCGCGGCCAGCAGCGCGGGGGCGCCAACGGCGTTCTGGATGGCCAGCACCTGACCCACAGCGGTGGAGTCCGCCGCGACGCGCTCCACCGCGCGGAAGGTGTTGAACGCCGACAGAGCACGGCCGCCCAGCCCGGTGTCGTTGACCAGCCGGAAGTAGCCGTGGTCGCGCAGGTCGGCGAGGAGACCTTCAGGCAGCTCCGCCGTCCGGTCGATCTCCTCCGGATCCACCCGGTCACCGACGAAGGCCGCGAGCTCTGCCGTGAGTTCGTCACCGGTCTTCCGGTCCAGCTCCGCCTGTTCGGGAAATGGCCGCATCACATCCCGGCGGAGCCGCCCGGATTCGAGGATCGTGAGAAAAGTCGGGGCTGCGTTCACCGGTTCTTCCTTCCAACTCAGCCTGTTCGCGGCACGCTAAGTCGGACAAACCCCTGATGCCAACCCCAGAGATTTCCGCAGGACCCCCTTACTCAGCTCAGAGCGGAAGGCAGCCCTCGGCCGGCCACCCGAGCGATCACCCGGCGCACCAAAACCGCCTCGGGCACACCGAGTTCGGCCAAGACCCCGGTCCGCTTCCGCCTGGAGCTCCTCCACGGCCGCCCCTCGGCGACACCGACGCCATGCCTGACCAGGGTGTCAAATTTTCTGGGGTTGACTATAGGGGGATGTCCCGGCCTAGCGTTAACGAGGTTCGCCCAGAGATTCTGCGTGAATTGCTGGGAATTCGAGATGACGAGGATTTGAACATGAGCGAAATGCCCGTATTCGATCCCAGCCAGATACCTCAACTGCTGCCCTTCGACCCGTTGGACCCGGTCGTTCACCACAACCCGTATCCGACGTATCAGAAGATCCGCGAGGAACACGGCTCGACGTACGTGTCGCCCCTGGGCCTGACCAGCGTCCTCAGCCACGAGGCCGCTTCCCAGGTACTGACCAGCCCCAAGTTCGGCTGGGGTGACAACCCCATGATGCACGACCAGATGGTCAAGGCCCCGAACGATCCTGATGGGCCGCTCAGGCCGGTTCTGCAGTTCATGGACCCGCCCGATCACACGCGGCTGCGGCGGCTGATCTCGAAGGCGTTCACGCCCCGCATGGTGGCACGGCTACGGCCCAAAATCGCGGAGTACATGGTCAAGCTGATCGACGATGCGATGGCGGCGCGTGACGCCGATGGCATCGTCGATCTCCACAAGACGGTCATCAGCCCGCTTGCACCCACGATGCTCAGCGAGCTGCTGAACGTGCCGGAGAAGTACCACGCGCGGTTCCTGAGTTTCTTCCGCGCCAGCGCCACCGGCATCGACCCCTCCTTCCTGCTCACCCCCGAACAGATCAAGGCCCGCGACGAGGCGCGTGCGGACTTCATGCAAGTCGGCATGGAATTGGCGGCCGAACGCCGGGTCGACCCGGGCGATGACCTGGTCAGCCGGCTGGTCATGGCTGAGCAGGACGGCGACATGCTCGACGAGGGCGAGGTGGCGATCTCGATAATGATGCTGCTGTCCGCGGGGACCGGCGCCACCGCCGGCATGTTCGCCAACTGCGCCTTCACGCTCCTGAGCCACCCTGACCAACTCGCCTGGCTGCGCGAGCACCCTGACCAAATCGCGCCTGCGGTCGAGGAGTTGACACGCTACGACACTCCGCTGCAGAGCACCTTCCGCACGGCGCTGGAGCCCACCGAGGTAGCCGGAGTTCCGCTCGAGACCGGCCAGCCGGTGATAGTGCTGTTCGGCGCGGCCAACCGGGACCCAGCGGCGTACGAGGATCCCGACCGCCTCGACCTGTCGCGCAACAACTCGGTCAACCACCTCGGGTTCGGCCACGGCATCCACTTCTGCGTGGCAGCGCCGGTCGCCAGGCTCACCACGCAGGTCGCGCTGCAGGCCCTCACGAGTCTCGACATCGAATTGGCCAAGGCGGACCCGGCCCGCCCCTTGGGCATGGTCATGCGAACCGTCGATGAGCTGCCGGTTCGGCTCGCAGGAGCCCGCCCCTGACGGGGAAGCGGGCGGCCCCGGCGCCACACGGCGGCCGGGGTATCGCCGTTGGCTCGTGACGCACCAAGTCGTGCCGGCGATCGAATGGCAGCGACCGGGCAACAGCCAACGGCACGGCGGCTGGTGATTCCTTCGGACGTCCAGCCAGAAAACGCGCGACCCAGTAACGAACAGGGGTTGACAGTAGGGGCAAGCCTTTTTCAATCATTCTCCCGAAGAGGACACGACTCGTTGGCGTGCCCGCGCGATACATGGAGGCCACCGCAGTGACCGGAGAATCAGACACCGCGACGGAGAACGCGGGCCAGGAGGGGAGCGCACCCGACACACTGGAGGAGCGCATCCGCCAGTGGAGCCTTTACCAGCCCTGGTTGCAGAACGACCCCACGCCCTACTGGCAGGAGATGCGCGACCACACCCCGCTGGCCCGCTCGGAGGAACTGGGCGGCTACTGGATCCTCACGCGCCACGCCGACATGGTGTCGGTGGCCAAGCAGCCCGAGATCTTCTCCAACACCTATTTCTCCATTCCGCCGCACGACCCGCTGCCGCAGAAGGCTATTCCGATCCAGCTCAACGGCGATGAACACCGCGCGTGGCGCAGGGCACTGTCGGATTTGTTCAACCCGGCGGCGATCCGGCACTTTTCCGCCGAACTTACCAAGGCCACTGACGAAGCCATCGAGCCGGTGATCCCGCGCGGCAGTTGCGAGTTCATCTCCGAGGTGGCCGTGCGGCTGCCGGCCGAGTCGTTCCTCATCAGCTTCGGAATCGAACGTGGCCACCTGGACCGCGTGCTGGACTACGTGCGGTGGCTGCGCGCCAATTGGTCGAAGGCCGGGAACCAGGACGAGATCATCGCCGGCTCCCGCCCGCTGTGGGAGTTCCTCGGCGAGATGCTCGACCTGCGCATAGCCGAGGGATACAAGGGCCGTCGGGATGTCTTCAGCCGACTGCTCGAGGCGTCCCTCGACGGGCGTGAGATCACCCGGGACGAGATGATCAACGCGGCCTTCACCAACTTGTTCGCGGCGTTCGACACCACGACCGCCGCCCTGAGCCTGACCTTCCACCACTTGGCTCGCAACCCCGAACTCCAGCGGCAGGTGGCCGCGTCGCCCAAGGCCGCCGCGGCCGCGACCGAGGAGGGCCTGCGGCTGTTCGGCGTGGCCACCACGGCCACGGTGATCGCGGAGGACACGGAGTTGCACGGGCAGACACTGCGCAAGGGCGACATGGTGCAGATCCCCTGGGGCCTGTCCGGGCTCGACCCGGAGGTGTTCGACCGCCCGGAGGAATTCGACCTCACGCGGACCAACAACCGGCACCTCGCGTTCGGAACCGGACCGCACCGGTGCATCGGCGCACACCTGGCCCGCCGTACCATCCAGACAGCACTGGAGGTGTGGCACAGCAAGGTCGCCCGCTATGAGATCACGCCGGGCAGCGAGCCCGTCCACCACTTCGGGAACGTCCGTGGGATCAGCCGCCTGGAGCTCACCATCGAGCCCGCTTGATGTCCTGCGCCAGTAGCTGATCGTCAGGACTTGTCCGGCCGATCACGCCGCTCGGTAAGATCGGCCGACGGAGCGGGAGTTGTCGGGTGGGATTCACAGGAGCGGGGAGCCCGAGGGAATCGGACCATCGGGCTCCCACAGACCCGGATGTGAACAGCTCCCCGCCATACGGCTCTTGTCGCCCGCTGGGCCTTCTTCCAGGATTCCAGCCGCTTGTACCTGTTCAAAATCCATCGTGGCAGGTAGGTGCTGATGCGATGGAGCAAGGCCGACACCGTGTGACGGTGGAAGGCCCGCAGGGCGGCTCCGAAGGGCCAAGATCCTTCATCTCTCGTGCGATGATCCCCTGATTGCCCGCCATCCGTCAGGCGCCACGGTCGATCAGGCCCTTCTCCTCCCACCGCTCGTAGTGGGGCACGATCCTCGCGCGCCAAGTACTCCCGCACGATCTGCGGGTAGTCCTCGTGGTCCTCGGTGAAGAGGACCACCTGGTGGTCCGGCCCTTTCGTCGCTTCGTCAGCCGGCCAGCTCGGTGACCCGCTCCACCAGGCGCAGCCGGCCGGCCCGGTCGATGCCCGCCCTGCCCACCGGACTCAGGCACAGAGTCTCCACGCCGGCCTCCGCGAACGCCGCGATGCGCTCGGCGATCCGCTGGGGCGGACCGACCAGGCACACAGCCTCGGCCAGCTCCGTGGGCACACGCTGAGCCGCCTCGGCCCGGTGGCCCTCCAGGTACAGGTCCTGGATCAGCTTGGCCTCGGCCTCGTAGCCGTAACGCCGGGCCAGGTCGTTGTAGTAGTTGCGGCCACGCGCGCCCATGCCGCCGATGTAGAACGCCAGCCGGGCGCGGACGGCCTCCAGCGCGTCGGGCACGTCGTCGGCGAAGGCAACAGGGACGTCGACGCAGACGCGCAACGGCCCGAGGTCCGGGTCGCGCTTGGCGAGCCCGGCGTCGAGCGCCGCGCCGAAGACCTCCTGCGCCTTCTCCGGGTGGAAGAAGATCGGCTCCCACACCTCGGCCAGCTCGGCGGTGAGCGCAACGTTCTTCGGCCCGGTGGCGGCGATCATGATGGGCACGCGGTCGCGCGGCGGCCGGTTGAGCAGCTTCAGCGGCTTGCCGAGCCCGGTGCCGCCCTCCTCGTGCAGGGGGATCTGGTAGTGCTTGCCGTCGTGGATGAGGAGCTCACGGCGCCAGACCTTGCGGCAGATCTCGACGACCTCGCGCATGCGGCCCAGCGGGGCGTCGTAGCGCACGCCGTGGAATCCTTCGATGACCTGTGGGCCGGAGACGCCCAGCCCCAAGGTGAACCGGCCGCCGGAGACGGCGTCGAGTCCGGCCGCGGTCATGGCGGTGAGGGTGGGGGTGCGGGAGTAGATCTGCATGATGCCCGAGGCCAGCTCAAGACGTTCAGTCCGGGCCGCGATGTAGCCGAGGCGGCTGACGGCGTCGAAGCTGTAGAGCTCGGGCACGAAGACGATCTCCAGGCCCGCGCGTTCGAGGTCGGGCAGTTCCTCGACGGACTCGGCGAAGCCGTCGGCGTGTTCGAGTCGCATACCGATGCGCACTGCGGGTTCTCCCTGCGTTAGCGGGGCGCCATGCGCATGGCGCCGTCCAGGCGGATGACCTCGCCGTTCAGCATGTGGTTCGTCACGATGTGCTCGGCGAGCGCCGCGTACTCGTCGGGATCGCCGAGCCTGGCGGGATGCTGAGTCTGGGCCTGGAGCGACTCCAGGGCGGCGGGAGGCAGCCCGGCGACCATCGGCGTGTCGAACATGCCCGGCGCGATGCAGGCGACGCGAACCTTCCGGGCGGCCAGGTCGCGGGCGACGGGCAGGGTCATGCTGGCGACACCGCCCTTGGAGGCGGCGTAGGCAGCCTGGCCGACCTGGCCGTCGAAGGCCGCAACCGACGCGGTGGTGATGATGACACCGCGCTCGCCGCCGGTCTCTTCGCTCTCGACCATACGGGCCGCCGCGAGCCGGATGACGTTGAACGTGCCGATCAGGTTGACGCGGACGACGCACTCAAAGTCGTCGAGCGGGAAGGGGCCCTTGCGGCCGGTCGTCTTGATGCTGTTGACGACGCCCGCGCAGTTGACGACGATCCGCAGCTGGCCCAGCTCGGCCGCAGCGTCCAGGGCGGCTTCGACCTCGTCCTCGCGGGTGACATCGGTCGGCGCGAAACGCGCCCGTTCACCCAGCTCGCCGGCGACGGCCAAGCCCTTTGAGGCAGGCACGTCGGCGATGACCACGCGGCAGCCCGCCGCGACGAATCTGCGGGCCGTCGCCAGGCCGAGGCCCGAGGCGCCGCCGGTGATCAGTACCACGCTGTTCGCTATCTCCACGGGTCCGCCTAGTCGGTCTCGTCGGTGTGAACGGAGAAGAGAGGTCTGCCGGACGCGGAGGGTCGGATCGGCGGGGGAACAGTCGGCAAACGGTCGTACGCCGGAGGCGGGCCGGCACCGACGCCGGTGACCGGGGCCGACGAATGGACGGACCCGGCGGTCAGACGGGTGGCGGCCAACTCCACCGGCGTCAGGCAGCCGTTGGGGCGTGGCGTCCGCGACGCACACGGAGCTGTCGTCGTCCTCCGTGAACTCCCCGAGGATCGCTGCGTACTTCGGCCGCCGCACCGAAACTCTCGGTCTGCCCCAGCCATGCGGCGGACGCACTCACATCCTCCCCCTCCGCATCCGGTCGGTCGATGCTAAGGACAGCTCCACCCCTAAGAACAACCCCTAAGCTTGTCTTTCAACCTGCCGTCCTTAGGCCTGCAGAGGTCCGTCGGACATGAGGACCGGGTCACCGGCCGGTGCACCGAAACCGTCCCGGCCGGGCTCAGGAGGCCACCGGGCCCGAAGAACCGCCGCCCGGCCACCCGTCATGACGTGGGCAGAGCCCTCGCTGCCGGCGAGGCGTTCAGCCGCCTGCCCACCGCTAAGCCGACGGCAGTCGGGCGCCCGCGCCGGGGGTGCCTCCAAGAACTCTTTCCGGGGGGGGTTTTGGGGGGGGGGGGTGAGAAACCGGGATGAGGGCGGGGTTGGTGGCGAGCCGGGGGGTGGGTGTAACAGGGGGGGGATCAAGGGGGGGC
>NZ_JBHXNW010000059.1:28386-34973 GCF_042717365.1 Streptomyces sp. NPDC058534 | reverse complement strand
CGGATACCCGGACGGCGCGCGGGCGCCCGCGCGGGGGGGGCATCAACAACTTGTTCCCGGGGTTTTTCCGCGGGACGGCTAAATACCCCCGGAAAGGACCGGTACTTGGCCTCGACGACTGGGGGAAAGTCCATCGGGACGAAGTACCGGGGCCCTGGGAACGTACTCCGGGCGCTCAGGCGTCCGGCGGGAAGTGGGAGAGCAGGTCGAAGTAGATGGACTCCGGCGCAGTGGTGAAGAACGGCATCAGCAGCTCGTTCCACTGCGCGAAGAGCTCCGAGCCCCGGAAGCCCTCGGTGGCGGTGGAATGCGAGGCCCAGGCGACGATCAGCAGGTAGCTGGTGCGGCTGTCGGTCTGGCGCAGCAGGTCCACGAAGAGGCAGCCATCGGCCTTGACGATGACCTCCTGAGCCGCCTTGAAGGCCTCCTCGAACTTCTCGCTCTGGTCGTCTGCCACGGTGAGCAGCGCGTGTTCAACATTCACTGGAATTCCTCTTGTTCTTCGTTCGGTGCTGACCGGGATGGTGTGGGGGCGGCGTCGTACCTATGTGCTCTCGCCGCTGGGGACGGGCTCGGCCGTCGCGTCCGGAGCCTCGCTGCCCTCCGCGGCGGAACCAGCGGCCTGATCGCCGCCGCTGGGGCCCTTGCGGAGCATGGTCGCAGTGAGGACGACCATCGCGGCGACCAGGCCGCCGATGGTGAGGCCAACCGCGCCCATGCCGCTGACAAAGGCCGACCTGGCGCCCTCCAGGAGGGCGGCACCCGCGTCACCGGACAACTGGGAGGCGGCGGTGACGGCGCCGGCGAGCGAGTCGTTGGCGGCCGAGGCCACGCTCTCCGCGGCGTTGGAGGGAATCGCGCCCTCGACATCGTTGTGGTACACCACCGAGCCGATGCTGCCGAGGCCGGCGACGCCGAGGGCCACGCCCAGCTGGGTACTGGTCTCGGAGGTCGAGGCAGCGGACCCGGCCTTCTCCGCCGGCGCGGAGCCGACGACGATGTCCGTGGTCAGCGCCGACATCGGGCCGATGCCGAAGTAGACGAGAGAGAAGCAGGTGATGACGTAGCCGACGCCCGAGGAGTCGTCCACCTGAGAGAGCATCAGGCCGCCGGCGACGGTGAACACCAAGCCGCCACAGATGACGTTGCCGGCGCCCAGCTTCTGCGCCAGGCCCACTGAGGCCATGCCGCTGACGATCACCGATATGGCGGCGGGCAGCAGCCAAAGGCCGGCCCGCATGGGGGACATCCCCTCCACGAGCTGGAGGAACTGGCTGATGGAGAGGGTGATGCCGCCCATCACGGCGGAGCCGATGAGCATGACGGTCAGGGCGGAGGAGAAGGTGCGGTTCTTGAAGGGCGACAGGTCCAGCAGCGGCGAGACGAGCCGGTTCTGCCGTATCACGAACAGGACGCCGAAGACGACGCCGACCACGAGTGCGCCCAGCGTGAGGGGCTCCGGACCGTCTGCGGCCAGTTCCTTGATGCCGTAGAAGACCGGCATCGTGGTCAGCAGGGACAGCAGGACGCTGCCGAGGTCCACCCGGCCCGCCTCGTCGGAGCGGAACTCAGGCAGCAGGAACGGCCCGGTGAGGAGCAGCACGACCATGACCGGCACGCCCAGCAGGAACACCGAGCCCCACCAGAAGCTGTCCAGCAGCGCGCCACCGGCCAGCGGGCCGACGGCGATGCCGAGCATGAAGGTGCTCATCCAGGCCGCGATGGCCACCGCCCGCTGCGCGGGGTCCTGGAACATGTTGCGGATCAGTCCGAGCGTGGACGGCATCAGGGTGGCGCCGGCGATGCCGAGCAGCGCGCGGGTGCCGATCAGCATCTCCGCGCTGGAGGAGTAGGCGGCCGCCACCGAGGCCACGGCGAAGAGAGAGGCTCCGATCAGCAGCAGCAGACGGCGGCCGATGCGGTCACCGAGCGTTCCCATCGTGACCAGGAAGCCCGCGATCATCAGCGCGTAGATGTCGATGATCCATAACTGCTGGGTGCCGCTGGGGTCCAGGTCGGCGCTGACGTGGGGGAGCGCGAGGAAGAGCACACTGGTGTCTAGGGATGTCAGCAGTGTCGGCAGGGCCAGCACGGCCAGCCCCAGCCATTCCCGGCTCCCAGCCTTCGGTGGGGACCCGGTCGCGGTAGCTTCCATTAGAGAGTCCTTCTGTTTCTGTGATCATGCCCGCGCACAGCGGGAAGGCGGGCACCTGGACAGAGCTGGGTGTGCCTCCCGAGGCGAGGCAGGCGCGTGAGGGGAGCCATTATCATGATGGGAGGTGGAGGTGCAGTCCTCTGGTGCGCGCGAAGACACACTGGTCAGGCGAACTGTTTGACGGCAGATCGGTTCTCTTACTCATCGGGTACATGTTCTTCGACTGTGAGGAACGATGGAAGAAGGAACTTTCGTGTCACAGAGTTACTCTGATGTATCAGTGCAGGTCATCCACTCCGAGCCCTGCGTATTCCGCGATATCTTCGTCAGCGTCACCAACAAGTGGAGCGTGCAGATCATCCTGCTCGCGGTAGCTCGCGGCCCGATCCGCTTCACCGAGTTGGAGCGCAGCATTCCGGGTATCAGCCGCCGCATGCTGACGGTGACGCTCCGTCAGCTGGAGCGAAACGGCCTCATCGTCCGCACCGTCCATCCCACCGTGCCGCCGAAGGTGGAGTACACCGCGAGTGACGTAGCCCGGGAGCTTGAGAACGCTTTCGAGCAGCTCGGGGCATGGGTCGAGCGCCACCGCGAGTTCATCGCAGCCGCGCAGGAGGCGTACGACAGTGAACGCGTCGAAGTCGCCGCGTTCTGAGACGCTCGTATGACTGCCTGACTACCAGTCACAGTGCGCCCAGGTAAGGGGGAAGACGTGATGCGTGCTCGCTGAGCGAGGCAGCGACTGGGTTTGGCTGGGGCGGGTGAACGTCAAGGGCGCGACCCTCGATGATCACGTTGACACCACTCAGCGTGATCGAGAAGGCCGCGCCCGCATGCCATCCTGCCCGGCCCCTGCCCGCCTCCCGTCAACTCGCCGGTAACCGTGGCCTGGTGGGCGAGGAGACGTGCACGCAACCGGCACCCCAACGGCCGTCCTCGCTGCCGGGCCCACGGGCAGGACGCCGGAAAACCTGGCCACCTCCGAGGTCCTCCCGGTGACGGCCAGGGCCCCGGGGCCCTGGCCCCCCTCCGACCGCGATCATCGCCACCCCGCCGGTCAACGGCTTCCTGGGCGGTGTCCTGCATGGTGACCGTCAACTCACCATCGACGACAAGGCGGTCCATGACTCTGGGGCAAGTGTCTTTCCGGTCGTGATCGCTGATCAGGCATGGCGCCGGCGTCGCCGAGGGAGGGTTCGGACGTTCGGAAGCGGGACCGGGTCCTTGCCGAACTCGTTTTGGCCGAGGCGGTGTTGGAGCGCCGGGTGATCGCTCGGGGTGGAGCCGGCCGAGGCCCTGGCCGCTGGCGACGGTGCCGGTTGCCACAGCGGCGTCCTGGGCCTGTCCCAGGCGGATCGTTGAGTTGCTTCAGGGTGCACGGGTGAAGGCACTGATATCGGCCAAGATCGAGGGAACAGCTCGTGATCTCCTCACACCGAGGTGCGGCTCAACTCCGGCCGACGATCTGTACCCTTCGGTTAGGGGACCCCTTGCCGGAAGTTGTTGCGCAGCCGTAACACAGGATTGGCGTGATCGACTAAGGTGGTAGGGCCGGAAGTGTCAGATATCTATCCAGCGCTGAAGCGCAATACGGGAGGAAATTCGAGCCAACGGACGCAATCGGTGGAAGGGTAATATTGCTCGCAGGAGTGACGCAACTCCGGCAAGGAGACCATGGCGTCACCCGCTTCTCTCGTAGCGTCAGTTCGCAGCCGTGCGTTGCGCATTTGTGCCGATCGCCATCTGACACTCCGATGGGCGGAGAATGCGCATCTTCAAGGGGGAGAATACAGCATGATGGCAACGAATACGCTGTGCAAACAGAAGAAAACCGGGGATTTACTGGCGCCGCCCGAGTGGCATGACGCGCTTGACTCACTTTCGTCGTTATACGGTGACTCCCTCGGGGGAGAAAACCGGCTCGCTGTCGTGAGCGGGCCCGTGGGCAGCGGCAAGACCACGCTGCTGCGCACGTTTGCCGAACAGGTGACTCGCTCGGGTGCCGTCTATCTCTCGGCCGATGCGTCCCGTTCGGAACGGAGTATCCCGTTCGGTGTGCTGGCCCAGCTCATGAGGAACCCGAAGATACCGTCCCAGATCCAGCGACAAACAGCGGCTCTGCTCAACGAGGTCTCGCTGGCGACCGGCGGCACCTCCGCCGGCGAGGCTCACGCCCAGCCAGGCTCCGAGGTGCCGCCCCTGCTCTTCCACCACATGTGCATGCTCCTGCTCGACCTCGCACAGTGCACCCCCGGCCCCCTCGTGATCGGCGTCAACGACGCGCAGGACGCGGACCTGGCGACGCTGCGGTGCCTGTCGTTCCTCATCCGCCAGCTGCAGCCGGGGCGCCTGCTGACCGTGCTCAACCACGCCGTTCAGTCCGAGCCGCTCACCATCCTCTTCGAGGCCGAGATGCCGGCAGAACCGGTCCTGCGCCGCATCTCACTGCCGCTGCTCACTCCGCTGGGAGTGGAGGCCATGCTGGCCGAGCACTTCGGGAAGGTGACGGCGCGACGGCTGGTCGCCGACGCGTTCGCCGTCAGCGGCGGCAATCCACTCCTGGCCAACAGTCTCATCGAGGACAACCGCACAGCGGGCGGGGACGGGCCGTCGGTGCTGGCCGTCGGCCCCTCGTTCGGCCAGGCCTTGCTCAGCTGCCTCTATCGGTGCGGCCAGGCCGCACTCGAAGTCGCCCGGGAAATCGCGGTACTGGGCGACTCGGCGAACTCGGCACTGTTCAGCTGCCTGGTTGGCATGGACACCGCCTCCGTGCAGCGGACCGTCCGGGCGCTCGAAGAGACCGGCGTGCTGGCCAACGGGCGCTTTCGCCATCCGGAGGCCAGGGCTGCGGTCCTCGCCGGCCTGACTGCGGAGGACCGGGCGAACCGGCACACCAGGGTGGCCGACGCACTGTTCCGAACCGGTGCCTCGACCGCTGTGGTCGCCAAGCATCTGCTGGCCGCCGAGCGCACTCCGCCCTGCGGCGTCCCCCTGCTGCGTTCCGCGGCGGAACAGGCCCTGGCGGACGGCGACGTCGATCTCGCGCTGAACTTCCTGCGGCTGGCGTACCGGGAAGTCTCGGTCCCCGATGAGCAGGCCGCGACCGTGGCAATGATCGTACGTGTCGAGTGGCGGTCCGATCCGCACCTGACCACCCGCCACCTGCCCGATCTGGTCGACGCGGCCCGCCACGGGTACCTGACGGGCTCCCAGGTGTCGTCGCTTGTCCGGTCCATGCTCTGGTTCGGGCAGGCCGAGCAGGTCCGTGGACTGCTGACGGAGATCGCCGGCAACCCGGACATGCGCACCCCAAGCACCGCCGCGTATCTGGAAGCCTCCCGTCTCTGGCTGCACTCCGCCTTCCCCGCCACGGCCGGACAGCAGGCCGCGGGCGACCCGGACGGCACCGGGGAGGACGCGCCGAGCGCCGTCCCGGTGAGCATCAGCCCTTCGCTTGAGGTGGCCGCGCTGCTGCATCAGCTGACAACGCAAGGGCCGACCGCGGCGCTGGTCGACCGGGCGGAACAGCAGCTGCGGGCGCACCGCCTGGGCGAGCGCTCGTTGTCCTGCCTCATCGTCGCACTGCTGGTGCTGATCGTCAGCGACCGGCTGAGCACCGCGGAGCAGTGGTGCGAGTCTCTGTGCGAACAGGACGAGGCGGCGAACGCGCCCACCTGGCATGGTCTGTTCGCCGCACTGCGCGCGGAGATCCACCTGCGTCGCGGCAACATGCTGATGGCCGAGCACTACGCGCACATCGCCCTGACCGTGCTGCCGGCGCGCAGCTGGGGGGTCGCGGTCGGCCTCCCACTGAGCATCCTGATCCAGGCGAACACGACGCTCGGCAAGTGCGACGAGGCGCGGCGGTACCTGGAGATACCGGTGCCCGACGCCACGTTCGAAACCCCTCTGGGCCTGCGCTACCTGCAGGCCCGCGGTCGTTTTCACCTCGCGGACGGGCAGATCCACTCGGCGCTGGAAGGCTTCCTGACCATCGGTGAACTGGCTGGTCGCTGGGGAATGGACCTGCCCTCGCTACTGCCCTGGCGTACCGACGCGGCGCAAGCGTGCCTCGCGCTCGGGCTCGAGCAGCGGTCCTGGGACCTGGCGACGGAACAGCTGGCCCGCTGCGCGAATTCCCCGTCCGCCCGCATCAAGGCTGTCACGCTTCGGGTGCTGGCCGCCTCCAGCGGGCCGGCCGAGCGGTCCAAGCTGCTGCGGCAGGCGTTCGAGGTGCTCCAGCAGTGCGACGACCACCGGCAGCTGGCTCACCCGCAGTACGACCTCGGCTGGTTGCGGCAGGTGTTTCCGGAGGGTTGGGCCGGGGGGGGGGGGGGGCCCCCCGCGGCGCGGGGGGGGGGGGGGGGGGGGGGGGGCCCCCCGGGGGGGGGCGGGGGGGGGGGGGGCCCTCGGGCCCCCCCCGCCGCGGGCG